>NZ_JASCOM010000220.1:0-9852 GCF_029959925.1 Pseudomonas sp. PS02303 | reverse complement strand
GCATGGAAGTCCTCGTCACCTTCCTCGAAGGCGACCCCGACCAACCGCTGATCACCGGCTGCCTGTTCCACAAGGAAAACGTCGTCCCCTACGACCTGCCGGCGAACAAGACCCGCAGCACCTTCAAAACCCTGAGCTCGCCGGGCGGTAAGGGTTACAACGAGTTTCGTATCGAAGACAAGAAAGGTGCGGAACAGATCTACCTGCACGCCCAGCGCGACTGGGATGAAAACATCGAGCACGACCAGAAAATCCGCATCGGCAATGAACGCCATGACACGGTCGAGGCCAATGTTTTCAGCGAGTTCAAGGTTGAAGAACACCGGATTACCCATCTGGACCGCAAGACTGAAGCGCGGGCGGATGATCACCTGACCGTGGCGGTGACCCAGCATGTGAAAGTGGGGACGGCGCAGTTTGTCGAGGCGGGTCAGGAGATTCATTACCACGCTGGCGAGAAGGTGGTGGTTGAGGGTGGGATGGAACTGACGGCCAAGGCTGGCGGGAGTTTCGTCAAGGTTGATGCGGGGGGCGTGACGATCAGTGGGGCTGAGGTGAAGGTGAATACCGGGGGCTCGCCTGGGGTGGGGACAGGGATTCAGATTTTGCCGCCCGTCATCCCGTGGGCCGCCGCTCAGGACAAAGCCGGCGCCCTGCTCGTCCCGGCCGCCGTACAAATGGCCATGGCCAAAGCCGCCCGTGCGGCGGGCGACATACGCTGCCCGATTTGCGAAGCCTGCCGTGAAGGCAAGTGCGATCTGGGGACTGCAGCATGAGCGACGCACTGAACAACTGGCTCGGCGAACAGGCAAAACTCAATCGCGTGCTGATCCTGGCCCTGGACAGCCTCGCTGAGCCGAACCCGGTCACTTCGCTCTACAGCGCCGGATTGATGAAGCGCTCGGTGCAGCTCTATCGACGCACCCAGTACGCCGACTTCGCCGCCATCAGCCCCTGGTTCACCGAACTGCACGAACCCAACGCCGATGCCTTCCGCAAACTGCTCGACGACCCGCAGCGCAACTGGGGTTGGATCGGCAGCATGGAAAAAGCCGACCTCGACGGCCTGACCCAACACTGGCAAGCGCGGATGGTCATTGAGGAAGACGGCGAACGATCGTTATTCCGTTTTCAGGACAATCGGGTGATTGCTCGTTGCCTCGCCAACCTGAGCGAGACCGAACGGCCATTACTGTTAGGCCCGATCAGCAACGTTCTGTATTGGGACGAGGAGCAATGGAAAAGCGCCGATAACGCCCGCCCCGGCATGTACTCGGTGCCAAATCCGGCGCCGTGGTTGCGAATTCCAAACTCGCCGGAGCGTACCCGCAGCATCCTGCGCGAAAATCTGAAACGTTGGCTGCTGGTGTACCACACCGAAGCCGCCGCCAAACTCTCCGAAACCCGCAATGTCCGCGAATGGCTGGAAGAACAGATGGACCTGCTTGAAACCTGGCAATGGAACACGCCAGAACAACGCGAATTCATGCTCAGCCTGAGACTTGATCCCAAATGCGCAGAAGACGTGGCTTGGCAGCCATTACCGAGTGAAACCCCAGAGCAGCATTTTGCGCGGTGTCAGCGGGTGTTTGACGCGAGTTTGGGCAAACCAGAGCGTGAGTAAGTTTGTGGCGGCTGGCATAACAGCGTTTACGGCTGAACACTTTTCTGGTCGTTTGCCTTTGTTCCTCGCTGCGGCGGGCGTGATGGTGGCTTCTGGCTGTTCGGCCATCAAACCTGCCGATAGTTTTACGTTGCTGACGGAACTGCCACCTGGGTTCAGCATTAAAGGTGAAGCGTCTTATGTGCCGCGTACGGGGGAAAGCTGCACAGTCCCGGCTCGCGAAGGAAGAAACTACCCAGGTTTAAAATTCTTTGAGCAAAAGCTTAATAACGCAGCTCAGACAGCGAATTTCGAAGTGCCACTGACCAGCAATGAAGGTGGCTGCCTTTTGGTGCTTGATAACTTCGGATATCAGGTTGACGCCAAATATGGTGCTGACTTTCGAAATGTAGGTCGGGCCCATACAAGCGTTTCGTTTCGGGATGGAAGCGCAGAAAGTCCGAGCCCTCCCCCAGTCTTGGTATTGCAGAAGCAGTGCCAATGGTTTTTTCGCACCGCTGGACCTGATCGTTACATCGTTAAGATTCTGAAATGTAAATCTGTAGCAACGCCCGAACTGACAAGAGATTCAGTAGCAAAGGGTCCAATGCCTCGTGCTCAGTTTGCGGGAAAGACAATAAAAGTAGAACTCAAAATTTTAAGCGAGGAAAGACCCGCTGTAGGTGATAACTGGGTGAAATTCCCAGATGGCTGGAGACGCTGTATGGGTGAGAGCCTGGAAGACCCTTATGCATTCTGTAATGGTAATACTACCGATTTCAAACCTTTCAAGATGCCGGATGGACGTGATTGTTCTGTCTACCCCAACTGCACCGAACAAGGACTATAAAATGTTTTATCGAGACTTTTACACTGGACTTGTTCGAGCAGCGGCTATCGGTTTGGGAACGTTTGGGGCTACAGCTTGCTCCGTCGCACAACAGGATAGCTTCACGCTGATCACTGAACTGCCACCCGGATTCAGTATTAAAGGCGAAGCATCCTATGTGCCTCGTACGGGAGAGAGTTGTACAGTCCCATCTCGCCAAGGGAAAAACCACCCAGGCAAAAAATTTTTCAAACAAGATCTTAACAACAAAGCGCAAACAGCACACTTCACAGTCCCACTTATAAGCGACGAAGGAGGCTGCCCTTTAGTACTTAAAAGTTTTGGTTATGAAGTAGACGCAAAGTACGGCCCAGCCCGCCTAAGCATCGGAAGAGACTATACTGGGATTTCTTTTGAAGACAAAGCAACTAACACCTCAAAAATAACACCCCCAGACACCCTTCAAAAAGATTGCCAATGGCTGTTTCGAACAGTAGGACCAAAAAATAATATCAGTAAGATACTTAGTTGCAAGGCAGTCGCAGCCCCTGCTTCACCCGAAGCCATACAGCGCGACGAGCTCTCGGGAAAGTCTTTAACAGTCGTATTCTCATTAGCAC
Source organism: Pseudomonas sp. PS02303 (assembly GCF_029959925.1). Taxonomy (NCBI): domain Bacteria; kingdom Pseudomonadati; phylum Pseudomonadota; class Gammaproteobacteria; order Pseudomonadales; family Pseudomonadaceae; genus Pseudomonas; species Pseudomonas sp. PS02303. Next base: position 6,800 of record NZ_JASCOM010000220.1, on the reverse strand, counting down.
AAGAAGAGCTTCCCTATATGGGAGACACCTGGATCAAATTTCCCGAAGGTTGGAAGCGATGCTTAGGAAAAAGCATTGAGGACCCCTACGGATTCTGTAACGGAAACACGACCAAATTTAAACCATTTAAGATGCCGGATGGACGTGACTGCACTGTTTATCCCAACTGTACTGAATAAGGATATTTACTATGGAGCCGAAGGCATCATGCAAGCCTTTATTGGGTGAAAAATCACAAGCCTGCCCACTGAGAGGCGATTGGATCAGTTTCCAAGTGGTGGACGAGACAGGCAGCGGCAAACCCTATGCTGGTCTTGCCTATGTATTAGTGGACAGTGCGCGCCAAGAATACCCAGGTGTATTGGATGGCAACGGATCTGCCAAGATTTTCAATCATTACCAAGGACCGGTGGTTCTGACTCTGAATGCGCCATGTTCAGGAGCTGACGAATATTACAAAGCTCTTTCGCAACGGAAAAAATATCCATTACCCATCACTCAGTTCCAAGTCAACGCTGAACAAACCCGTTTTGTTCGAAAAGATGGCTTACGTGTCGAAAACAACCCAGCAAAGGCCGGTGCTGATCAGTTCTTCCACGTTGAAGTTCGAGACCTAGTGAAAAAAAGTGCTCACCTCCCTCCTAGGTCCGAAAAAAAATATCCACCGGATTACAATTTGTTAAAAGTCATGGGCGATATCGGTTTCGGGCCCGAGGAGTCCGAACTATTTGGCGTGGCGCTATTACCCAATAAACACACAGTGCTTGAAGTCCGTCCACTCCGCGCTTTTCGCCCCATGTTATCGAAAGACAAAGAATTCAGCGCCTTAAATTTATATCAACTTTCACTGTTCGCCAGCTTGAGCTATGCCAACTTTGGTCAAGAGCCGCCTGAACAGCCAACTGACACTATAAAATTCCCTCTCAACCCTAGCGTCGGAAATCTTTTTGGTAATGAACTGGCTAGTTTCCGAGAGGCTTGGAAGATCAACGCAGCCCAAACTACCCGCTACTACCCGCTTTATGAAGATGTGCCTTACTCAAAGCGCTTCGAGATTTTGCCGTTCGATCCAACACTCTATGATCAAAACAAAACTGGATTGGGCTTAGCTCAGGAACATCCAGCAAAATGGCATTTTTTTGATGATAGTGAAATAGAGGGTGGTACTAATACACAGGCATTCATAACTCACCATGACGCAGTCATTCTAATATCCATTCGCGGAACTCTGGAGCTCGTAGACTTTGTGCGAGACACCGATGCGGAGCAAGTACCGTTTGAAGAAGGTGTTGGCAAAACGCACCAAGGTTTCTACACAGCCTATAAGGCGATGAGCACCTTCATTCAAGTCTATCTTGAGCAGTCTTATACTGGGCAAAAGATCATTATTTGCGGACATAGCCTAGGCGGGGCAATCGCGACGTTACTCGCAGAAGCATTACGACGCAGTCCAAATGCGTACGACATATTGCTTTATACCTACGGCTCCCCACGAGCCGGTGACGCCGACTTCGTCAACGGCGCGGCAGACTTGGCCCATCACCGCATGGTCAACAGCAATGACCCGATTCCAAGTGTTCCCGCGCCATGGATGAACACTCGCAAAAGTATCTGGATGCCCGGCGTGGTCCTCAGTTTTGTCACCGCCCCTTTAGGCGCACTTATTTTCGCTATAGGCCTGTCGCGAACTGGCGGTGCTCCATACGAACACCAGGGTAATCTGCACCATTTCATGCCCGTTCATTTTAAAGGGCGCGAGCAATCCGCGGTTCTCTGGGACCCAGGTTGCGACTCCATCGAAGAGGCGGCTTGCACCAAGGCATTGAAAAAGTTCGGCGATATGCCCGACCGTGATGCTTTTGTGATGCAACTGTTCCAGATGAGCGATCACTACATGGTGCCCTCCTACATTCCGTACGCTTGGGCAACATTGCGCCGCTGGCAGCAAACCCAGGAAAGCGGGACTACCGTGGTTACCAAAACAGAGTACGACCAGGTTTACTACCAATTGCAAGAGATGCAGGAGCGGCTGAAGGCGAAAGAAGCTGAACTGAGGTTCGCTTACCAATCTGACCGTCGGCAGTACCAGCAAGAGGCAAATGTGTTGAGAGCAGAAATTGGACGGCTTGATACATCAAGACAACGGATTCACACCCTTAGCTTCCTCAAACTAGTGCCTGAGGACATCTACGGCTCCGCCACTCAAGCGCCGGAACATAAAATCAACGTAGATCGCTGGATGGCAAAAAAAGAAAACAGTGTCGAGGTCCAGCTCGCGATGATTCCTGATGCAAGCAGCAGTGACCTGAGGACAGCGTAGTTTTCAGGAATGCTTTAACTCGGTACGCGTGTAAACAAGCCAGTGTCCGCAGGAGACTGGCTTGTTATGTACCGCAGTGGCGTCAGACCGGTGCCTTCCACCCAATCATCCGCTGCTGGGCAACCTGCAATAGGTCACAGCCATCCTGAGTCAGAAGGTAAACCGCATGGGTAATGTGCGGAATGTCCTGAACATCGCCGTGCTTGAAGCATTGGCAATGGAGGGTTTCAAGTAACTGGCTGGCGGCCCGGACCCGCTGTAAGGCGGCTTCGAGGATGTCTTGGGGGTTGGCTTCGGTGTCGATCACCAAAGGACTTGAGTCGGTAACGCTGCTGTTGATTGAACGATAGCGATCGGGAAATGCGTTTAGCGTTGTCATAGTAAGTTACTCATCTGTTTTGAAGTAACCGCCCCACCGTGACCAAACGATGGGAGGCGGACTGTATACAGGCTTGGTCAACCGAGAACAGTAACTCAGCTCGCCCGAAGGCGTCCTGCACACAGCCGCCACAACGATGCGCCATAAGGACGTAGATGTCCGCGACGCGAATCATGGCACACATATGTGCACTGTTCTCACAGGTGACCAAACCTGTCCGCTGATTTTGCAGCGAGCCCAAACAGTAGTCGCTTCACCCCATCCGGCGAAAGTCGACAAGGCGTCTGACTTTGTAGGACCAAGCCGAAGACTTCGTAGACGCTTTCCTAACGAATCATCCGACAGAAAAAACCTCGCGACAGGCGGCATTCAACCGGGTTAACCATCCGTTAACCCCGCGGTCCAAGACTTTACTGGACCGCACGCCCTCAGGTTCTTCTGACGCCCAGTGCGGCAGGTTCGACGCTTTATCCGTCGAACTGACTCAACGTCCGCACTGGAGATCGTCCCATGAACATCCGTATGCTGCTGATGACTTCCGCCCTAGCCTGCACCGCGTTTACTGGTCTTGCGCAGGCCAACGAGACGTCGTCCTCGCAAGCTACCCCCTATCACTACGGTATGCCGCTGAACATCGGCAAAGTGGTCGCCCTGACCGAGCCGAACACGCTGGAATGCAAAGTGATCACGGCCGACATGAAGTACATCGATACGTCAGGCAAGCCTGAAGAAATCAGCTACCGGAAGCTTTCTGACGCTTGCAGTTATCAGAACTGACTGAAAGGTCTGATTTTGCACTTTGCGGTACTCCTGTGAGGGATCAGGCGCTATGCTTTGGCGCCTCCCTCACTGCCGCAAGGATTCGCCATGCAGTTATCGTTTCGTATCGTGTCGACCTTCACTTCCCTCCTCTGTTTTCTGCTGGCCCTGGTCTGGGGTTTGATGCCGGATGGGTTGCTGGCGATCTGGAGTATTGAGTATTCGTCTGCGGCAGGGTTTGTCGCGCGACGCAGTGCAGTGCTGTTCGCGGCGTTGGGCGTGATGTTTTATCTGGTTCGGAACGAGGCGCCGTCGGTCACCCGCAATGCGCTGAGCACCGGGTTTACCGTGGGTTGTTTCGGCTTGGCGATACTGGGTTTTGGCGAATGGCTCAATGGCCATGCCGGGCCGGGCATATTGCTGGCGGTGATGGTCGAATCGGCGCTGGGACTGGGGTTTGTCCAGGCCCGGCGCGTGTCGGCAGAATTCGAAACTGCAGGTTAAAGCGCTTTCCTGTCGGGATGCAGTGTCTGATTCGCTTCCTGATGCTGCATCTCTGAGCGCAGGCCTACAATCAGGTCGTTGATTTCACGGCAACCATTCAGTTTTTTGGCATTGATTCCGGTCACCATCAGATCTAGGTGATCGGTTTCACGATCGGAATACACCTTGACGGTCATCGACAGGTCCGGCGACAGCGTGCACTGACAGCGCTTGGGCAGAAAACTACTTTCAACGATATTGCGAAGTTCCAAGGCAGAAAGAAACATGGCGACCCTCTCCTAATTGTGAGATTGCCAATTAATATCCAACGTCGGCGGTGCTGAGATCTCCCGCTTTACTTCCTTTGCGGGGTTTCTACGCCTCAACAACGGGCCGGTTTCTCGTTCCAGAGCTGACTCAAGACTGTCCTGGTCAACTTAAGATCTGCTTGAGCATAAAACATGCCGCAAATTTCGCCGTGCAGCTCATCGGTAAATCAATGATTTAACGGACATGCCTGAAGATGGCCTCATGCAATCTGCAAGAAAGGGCAGTTTGAACCCTGCAATTTGCATACATTCCCGACCGGGTTTGCATTGGTGGCAGTCGGAAGTAAGAATGCGCCTGCCAATCCAGTATCCGCTGACCCTACTCACACGCAAGGAGGCATCATGGGTTCTTTGACCTGTATCAATACCGTCGGGCTGATTGTTGCCAGCCTTTCGAGCGTGGCCTGTGCGGCAAAGCTCGAAACCGTCGCGCCGTTCCCTAAACCGGAAAGCGGTTTTACCCGCCAGGTCATTCATGTAGCGCCGCAGCCACAGGAAGAAAACTTCCAGGTTGAGGTGCTGGCGGGCAAGACGCTGACGGTGGACTGCAATCGCCAACGTCTGGGCGGTATCCTTGAGGAAAAAAACCTTGAAGGCTGGGGCTACCCCTTTTACCGTCTGGAAAAAGTCATCGGCCCGATGAGCACGATGATGGCCTGCCCCGACGGCAAGAGTAAAAAGGCGTTTGTGCCGGTGGTCGGTGACGGCTTCATGCTTCGTTACAACAGCAAGTTGCCGATCGTGCTCTACGTGCCCAAGGACGTCGAAGTCCGCTATCGGATTTGGTCGGCGTCGGACAAGGTCGAGAAAGCCGCTCAAGAGTAACCGCAGCGCCCCTCCTCACGCTGAGGCGTCGCTCAACGCGGCGCGCTCGGCGACATGCCGCAGGCTGTCAAAGTTGATATTGGCGCCCGAGTCGATCGCGATCAGGGTTTGACCACGCGCACCGGTTTGAGCGACGTACTTCTTGATGCCGGCCACCGCCAAGGCACCGGAGGGCTCGGTGATCGAGCGGGTATCGTCGTAGATATTCTTGATGGCGGCGCACAGTTCGTCGTTGCTGACGGTCAGCACTTCATCGACGCAAAACCGGCAGACTTCAAATCCATAGGCGCCAATCTGCGCGACGGCCACGCCATCGGCGAACGTGCCCACGGTGGGCAGGACGATCCGCTCGCCAGCTTGTAACGCCGCGTACAGACACGCGGAGTGTTCTGATTCGACGCCGATGATGCGGACTTCCGGGCGCAGGTATTTGACGTACGCCGCGATGCCGGCGATCAGACCTCCGCCACCCACCGGGACGAAGATCGCATCCAGGGGGCCTTGTTGCTGGCGCAGGATCTCCATGGCCACGGTGCCCTGCCCGGCGATTACGTCCGGGTCATCGAAAGGTGAGACGAAGGTGCAACCGGTTTGCTCGGCGAGGCTCAGGGCGTATTCGAGGGCGAACGGAAAGCTCTCGCCGTGCAGCACGGCCTCTGCCCCCCGACTGCGCACGCCGTGCACCTTCAATGCTGGTGTTGTGCAAGGCATGACAATCGTCGCAGCGATCCCCAATTCACGCGCCGCCAACGCTACGCCTTGGGCGTGATTGCCCGCTGAAGCGGTGATCACGCCCCGAGCCTTTTGCTCATCGCTCAGTTGCACCAATTTGTTGTAAGCGCCACGGATCTTGAAGGAAAAGGTCGGTTGCAAGTCCTCACGCTTGAGCAGGATCTGATTACCCAAGGCCTCGGACAGCGCTGGCGCGGGTTGCAACGGTGTGTGCACGGCCAGCTCATACACCGGCGCGGCGAGGATCTTTTTCACATAGTGCTCAAGCAAGGCCTGCTGGGCGGGGGTGCTGCTCATGGTCGTCTCCTGACATTGATCGGGGCCCAGGAGACAGAAAGTAAAAACCCGCCTCTAGGGCGGGTTGGGTGCTGCAGTCGTGAGCTAGCCCGCCAAATAAGGAATGGCGGTAATAATGCTTGGCTGGCAGCGCAATACGGTGGAAGTCATGGCTGGAAATTAGCCGGGCGTTGCGGGCAAGTCAATGGTCAATTTTCCTCGGTCTCTGTAGGCTGGCGGACATCGCTCATTGTCCCAAGGAAGGAAACCATGAAGTCTGTCGCCCTGCCCCTCATTGCCTTGATCGCCTTTGCCGGCTACACCGTTTCCGTGATGTTTCAGGCGGAGCAGTCGTTGATCGACTTCGGCATCGGTTTGATGTCACGCCCGGATACTGCGCAGGTGGTGATTGATCTTTATCTGTTGGCGACACTTGCAGGCGTCTGGATGTACCAGGATGCGCGCAAGCGTGGGCAGTCGGGGTTATCGGTGATTCCGTATCTGCTGATTACGGCGGTTTTCGTGTCCGTCGGGCCGCTGTTGTACCTCGTGGTTCGGGGGCTCAAGAATCGCAGGAATTGCGGTGATGCACGCCAGCGAGTTTGATCCACAGTAGTGTTGTGTTGCGGATAGAGCCTTCGCGGGCAAGCCTCGCTCCTACATTGGAGCGTATCCCCCTGTAGGAGCGAGGCTTGCC
>NZ_JASCOM010000021.1:0-58536 GCF_029959925.1 Pseudomonas sp. PS02303 | reverse complement strand
GAGCCTGCTCGCGATGGCGGTGAATCAGCCAACAGTGATGTTGACTGACACTGCCTCATCGCGAGCAGGCTCGCTCCCACACTTGAACACGGTGGTATCAGAGATACCGCGCCATGATGTCGTCCACCACGCCTTCTTTGCGCAGCTGATCCAGCGCGGCTTGCAGCTTGGCCACCACGTCATCTGGAACGTCTTTGTTCAACGCCAGATAGAGTTCGGCGCTATTGAACCGCAACACCGTCTTGAGACCATTAACGCCCTCCTGACGCGCCAGATAGCGCCCGGCCGGATCGCCCGTGGCCCACAAATCAATCTGACCACTCACCAGCTTCTTTGCGTTGTCCTGATCGCGTAGCACGACAATGGGCTTCAACCCTTGCTTGGCCAGCGTCTCGGCAATCGCATCGCCCTTGTATGCGCCGATCTTGTATTTGCGCGCCTGATCCAGCGTCTCCAGGCTGATCTTGCTGTCAGCCTTGGCCAGCATGATCCAGTCGTCCGGGCCAATCGGGCCGACCCACTTGAACAGCTTTTCGCGGTCCGGCAAGCGCGCCATCACGAACACGCCGTAACCGGGTTTCTCGAGGGCGAGCTTGTAGATTCGCTCCCAAGGGAAGCGCAGCGTCAGGCTGTAGGTGACGTCGGCACGTTTGAACATCTCGCGGACGATGTCCACGGCAATGCCATTGATGTTCTCGTCCTGAGCGAAGTTCTTGCCGTTCTTCGCCATGTTGTATGGCGGGAAATTTTCCGTCAGTAACACCAGGTCGGTGTCGGGACTTTCTTCAGCGTGGGCTCCATTGATGAGCAACAGAGAAGCGCTGGCGAGGGCAAGAAGCAGGCGTTTGATCATGTTGGGCTACCGAAATCCATGGCGTGCCCAAGAGTGCCTTGAGCCCGCCATGCTGTCCACTGGCCTGCATGGATTTGTTTAGCGCATGACGATTCCGCGATGCGCCATGTAGGCCTTGGCTTCCTGCACCGTGTATTCGCCGAAGTGGAAAATACTCGCCGCCAATACGGCGCTGGCGTGACCTTCGATGATGCCGTCGGCCAAATGCTGCAGGTTGCCGACGCCGCCGGAGGCAATCACCGGGATACCCAGCGCATCGCTGATGGCGCGGGTGACGCCCAGGTCGAAACCGTTTTTCATGCCGTCCTGATCCATGCTGGTCAGCAGGATTTCACCGGCACCCAGGCCTTCCATCTTCTTCGCCCACTCAACGGCGTCGAGGCCGGTTGGCTTGCGCCCGCCGTGGGTGAAGATCTCCCAGCGCGGGGTTTCGCCCGGACCGGAGACTTTCTTGGCGTCGATAGCGACGACGATGCACTGCGAGCCGAAATGCTGGGCCGCTTCGCCGACGAATTCCGGGTTGAATACCGCTGCGGTGTTGATCGAAACCTTGTCCGCACCGGCATTCAGCAAGTTGCGAATGTCCTGCACCGTGCGCACACCACCGCCCACCGTCAGCGGGATGAACACCTGGCTGGCCATGCGCTCGACGGTGTGCAGCGTGGTATCGCGGCCATCGACGCTGGCGGTGATGTCGAGAAAGGTAATCTCGTCAGCGCCCTGCTCGTCGTAGCGACGGGCGATTTCCACCGGATCGCCGGCATCACGAATGTTCTCGAACTTGACGCCCTTGACCACCCGGCCGTTGTCCACGTCCAGGCAAGGGATGATGCGTTTGGCCAGCGCCATGGTCAGTCCTCAGCCTTTGTACGAATCGCAGAAAGCTTGCGCTTCAGCGACATCGAGGGTGCCTTCGTAGATCGCCCGGCCGGTGATGGCGCCGATGATGCCTGGCGCCTTGGCGTCCAGCAGCGACTTGATGTCACCGAGGTTGTGAATGCCGCCGGAAGCGATGACCGGAATGCGCGTGGCAGCGGCCAGGGCAGCGGTGAACGGTACGTTGCAACCCTGCATCATGCCGTCTTTGGCGATGTCGGTATAAACGATCGCGGACACGCCATCGGCTTCGAACTGCTTGGCCAGGTCGATCACCTGAATGGTGCTGATTTCCGCCCAACCGTCAGTGGCGACGAAACCGTCTTTGGCGTCCAGACCGACGATCACTTTGCCCGGGAACGCACGGCACGCTTCAGCGACGAAGGCCGGATCTTTGACGGCTTTGGTGCCGATAATCACGTAGCTCACGCCTGCTTTGACGTAGTGCTCGATGGTTTCCAGGGAACGGATACCGCCACCGATCTGGATCGGAAGGTTCGGGTAGCGCTTGGCAATGGCTGTGACCACTTCGCCGTTGACCGGCTGGCCTTCGAAGGCGCCGTTCAGGTCGACCAGATGCAGACGACGGCAACCGCCCTCCACCCACTTGGCAGCCATGCTCACCGGGTCATCGGAGAACACCGTGGAATCTTCCATGCGGCCCTGGCGCAGACGAACACAGGCACCGTCTTTAAGATCGATAGCGGGAATAATCAGCATGCTTTTTCCTTCGTCCAAAGAGCTGCAAGCTGCAAGCTATAAGCTGCAAGCACGCACGCGTTTCTACTTCTTGCAGCTTGCAGCTTAAAGCTTGCAGCTGCTCCTATGCTTTCTCGAGCGCCCACAAGTCGCTTTCGATGCTTTCGAACCTCTCTTTGAGGTGCGTCTGCACATCGAAAATCGCCCTGTTGTAATAGTGCGGCGCAATTTCGCGAGTAAACAGCTCAAGGATTTCAGCCGCTTCGAACGAACCCAGGTCCAGTTCGAAGCGATCTTCCATGAAGCGTTTGATCTTGTGATTGGCCTCGTTCTCCTGTTCGGGAGTGAGGGTCAGGATCGGCGGCTTCTTCTTGGCAGCCATTTACCAGCGACCATCCCACGCGGCGAAGTTCTGCAGCAATTGCAGGCCATGGGTATGGCTCTTCTCCGGGTGGAACTGCACGGCGAAACGCGAGCCATCGGCCAGCGCCGCGGCGAAATCGACACCGTAGTGACCGCCACCCACCACCTGCCGCGCATTGCCGGCGGCGATGTAGTAGCTGTGCACGAAGTAGAAACGCGCCAGGTCCGGAATGTTGTGCCACAGCGGGTGACTCACCGTCTGCTTCACTTCGTTCCAGCCCATGTGCGGGACTTTCAGGTGTTCGCCGTCTTCGTGCAGGTCCTTGCCGAAGAACTTCACCTGGCCTGGAAACAGACCGATGCAATCGACGCCGTCGTTCTCTTCACTGCTGTCGAGCAAGGCTTGCATGCCGACACAGATGCCGAGAAACGGACGGTCCTGGCTGACTTCGCGCACCAGCGAGTCGAAGCCCAGGCGACGGATCTCCGCCATGCAATCGCGAATCGCACCGACGCCGGGGAAAACCACCCGGTCGGCTTCGCGAATCACATCGGCATCGCTGGTGATCAGGACCTTGCCGGCACCGACGTGCTCGAGGGCCTTGGCCACCGAGTGCAGGTTGCCCATGCCGTAATCGATAACCGCGACCGTCTGCATTACAGAACGCCTTTGGTCGACGGCATCTGACCGGCCATGCGGTCATCAAGCTCTACGGCCATGCGCAGGGCGCGGCCGAATGCCTTGAACACGGTTTCGATCTGGTGGTGGGTGTTGGTGCCACGCAGGTTGTCGATGTGCAGGCTGACCAGCGCATGGTTGACGAAGCCCTGGAAGAATTCCTGGAACAAGTCAACGTCGAAGCCGCCAACGGTGGCGCGGGTGTAGGGAACATGCATCTGCAGGCCAGGACGGCCGGAGAAGTCGATCACCACACGCGATAGCGCTTCATCGAGCGGGACATAGGCGTGGCCGTAGCGACGGATGCCTTTTTTGTCGCCGATGGCTTTGGCGAAGGCCTGACCCAAAGTGATACCAACGTCTTCCACCGTGTGGTGGTCGTCGATATGCAGGTCGCCTTTGCTGACAATATCCAGGTCGATCAGCCCGTGACGGGCGATCTGGTCCAGCATGTGCTCAAGAAAAGGGACACCGATATCAAATCGGGCCTTTCCGGTGCCATCCAGGTTGATCGAGGCTTTGATCTGGGTTTCCAGAGTGTCGCGCTCGACTGACGCCTTACGTTCGGCCATCACCAGCTCCGCAAAATCATTGGGCGAAAAAGGCAGCCATTATAGGGGCGCGGGCGCGAAACAGAAACACGGGAGGTGATATCACTGACGGAGTGAAGCCGGGAGTATCGGGGATAGACATGTCCATACAAGCGGATTTGATGGCGCCTCAAACAAATGTGGGAGCGAGCCTGCTCGCGAAAGGGCCTTCACATTCAACATCTCTGTCGACTGTCAGACCGCATTCACGAACAGGCTCGCTCCCACAGGGGCAGTGCGTTTTACTTAGTGGAACAGAACCGCCGTCTTCTGCAGGGTCACCCAGACACCCCACGCCAACGGAATCCCCACCACCAGCCACGCAGCAATCGCCAACGGCTTGGTGCCCGGCGCCGCTTTCCACTCCAGCACGGTGCTGGCATCAGCACCCTTGTCGTGGCCCAGCGCCTGTTCGGCAGCCAGTTCGGCGTCGGTCATGAAGTACTTGTCGGCCACCGGGCGAACCATCAGGTTGCACAGGAAACCCAGCACCAGCAAGCCCGCGAGGATGTACAAGGTGATGTCGTAAGCCGCGGCGCGCTCAACGCCGATGCTCAACTGATACTCACGAATGTAGTTCACCAACACCGGACCCAACACGCCCGCCGCCGCCCATGCCGTCAGCAGACGACCGTGGATCGCGCCGACCATTTGCGTACCGAACAGGTCCGCCAGGTAAGCCGGCACGGTCGCAAAACCACCGCCGTACATCGACAGGATGATGCAGAACGCCGCCACGAACAGCGCAACGTTACCCAGGTGACCGAGGTTCGGGATCAGCGCGTACAGGGCAAAGCCCAGGGCGAAGAACACGAAATAGGTGTTTTTACGGCCCAGGTAATCCGAGAACGACGCCCAGAAGAACCGACCACCAATGTTGAACAGGCTCAGCAAACCGGTGAAACCGGCCGCAATCGCCGCGATAGAAGCCAGTTGCCCGGCGTCCAACTGACCGAACGGCAGGTCAACACCGATCAATTTACCGCCGAACACTTCCTGCAACAGCGGCGAAGCCATGCCCAGGATGCCGATACCCGCCGACACGTTCAGGCACAGCACCAGCCACACCAGACGGAATTGCGGGGTTTTCCACGCCACATTCACGTGGACGTGACGGTGAGTGATCATCGCGTTCGAAGCTTTCTTCGCCGGAGCAGTCCAGCCTTCAGGTTTCCAGCCGGTTGGCGGCACGCGGTAGGACAGTGCACCGCCGATCATGAACACGAAGTAGATCGCGGCCATCACCAGAAAGCTCTGCCACACACCGACGCTGTCTGCCGAAGCGAAGTGGCCCATCAGGGCTGCGGCCAGCGGAGCACCGACCATCGCACCACCACCGAAGCCCATGATCGCCATGCCGGTCGCCATGCCGCGCTTGTCCGGGAACCACTTGATCAGGGTCGACACCGGCGAGATGTAACCCAACCCCAGGCCGATACCGCCAATGACCCCGGAGCCGATCCACATCAGCCAGATCTGGTGGGTATAAATCCCCAGCGCCGAAATCAGCAGACCACCACACCAGCACAGTGCCGATACAACGCCAGCCTTGCGAGGCCCGGCGTGTTCCAGCCAGCCGCCCCAGATCGCTGCCGAGCAGCCGAGGAAGATGAAGAACAGGGTGTAGATCCAGCCGAGCATCGAGATCGGCCAGTCACATTGCGACGAGAAAACTTGCGAGATGAAGCTCATGTCCGGCGCGCAGGCTACCGGCTTGGTCACGCCCAGGGCTTTGGACAGTGGCAACCAGAACACCGAGAAGCCGTAAGCCATGCCGATGCACAGGTGGATGGCCAGTGCGGCCGGTGGTACCAGCCAGCGGTTGAAACCGGGCTTGGCGATGATGCGTTCCTTGGACAGGAACCCGGGCTGATTGGCTGTAAAGCCATCCGCCGTGATACTCGTGGTCATTGTGTATCCCCCAATTATTAGTATGGTTCGCCAGCCACTCTTCGCCCCCAGCCTTATGCGCACGCATGACTGTCTTTTTCAGGGTGAAGCTCCATTTTGGTGCGACATCACGTCGCAGAAGGACGGACGAACCGGCAGAGGTTACCATCTGTACGTGACAGAAAAACCAAAGTGATATCACCTTTGTGTAAGTCATCTGTTCTCGTACCACTGAAGGAACCGCCATGCCGATCATTGTCGAGCTGCTGCACGAAGCCACTTATCAGGATCAGCAAGACCTGCAAAAAATTTATCGCGACGCTCCAGACTGGCTGTTCGCCCCGTTTTCAGGGGGTTTGCAGCTGATCGAAAGCTGCCTGGAAGACGGTTCGCTGATCGCCGGACGCTTCAATGATCGGCTGCTCGGCGCGGCTCGCTTGCAACGAAACCACGACGTTTGGCACTTGTCCCAAATCTGCGTGCGAAAAATTACCCGTCGCCGTGGCGTTGCCGAACGAATGGTGAACGAAGCGCGGAAAATGGCTTCGCAATCGGGCGTGACCTTGCGTCTACTGGCACCTGCCGGGCATCTCGAAGCTCAGGCACTGGCCGCCAAGCTGAAAGTGCCGCTGGATGTGCTGCCGACGTGATCGCTGACCGGTCGTCCGCTTCGGAGCGCTATACTCCCCGGCTAAATTTCGAATTCGACTAACTACAAGGACTCGCCCATGAAAGCGTTCGGCAAAATCCTGGGTCTGGTGCTTCTCGGGCTGTTGCTGATCATTGTGGCGCTGGGCTTTGCCCTGACCCACCTCTTCGATCCCAACGACTATAAAGACGAGATTCGCCAGATTGCCCGCGACAAGGCCCACATCGAGCTGACGCTCAATGGCGATATCGGCTGGAGCCTGTTCCCGTGGCTTGGCCTGGAATTGCACGAAGCCAGTGTCGCGACCCTGGCCAAACCCACCGAACCGTTCGCCGACTTGCAGATGCTGGGTCTGTCTGTGCGCGTGCTGCCGCTGCTGCGCCGCGAAGTGCAGATGAGTGACGTGCGCGTCGAAGGCCTTAACCTGCGCCTGAACCGCGACAAGGACGGCCACGGTAACTGGGAAGACATCGGCAAGGCCCCGGCGCCAGTCACCCCGGCCACGCCAACCGCTACTGCTGGCGAACCTGCGCCTGCGCCGACCACCACCGCCCAGGCGGAAAAACCGGCCCAACCGATTCGCCTGGACATCGACAGCCTGACCGTCAACAACGCCCGCGTTGAATACAACGACGAGAAGACAGGCAAGCAGTTCAGCGCCGAAAGCATCCAGCTGAGCACCGGCCCGGTCCACGACTCGACCAACATTCCGGTCAAACTCACGGCGTTCCTCGGCACCAATCAGCCGGTCCTGCGGGTACGCACCGAACTCAATGGCGAGTTGCGTTTCGAACGCGCCTTGCAGCGCTACAAATTCGAGGACATGAAGCTCTCCGGCGAAGTCGCCGGCGATCCGCTGCAAGGCAAGACCATGACCTTCGCTGCCCAAGGCCAGTTGCTGCTGGATAAAGCCGCGAACGTCGCCGAATGGACCGGTATCAAGATCTCTGCCAACCAAATGCGCGCACTGGGCGAGTTGAAGGTCAACGACCTCGACAAGACGCCGCAAATCAGCGGCGGCATTTCGATTGCCCAGTTCGACCTGGCGAAATTCGTCGACAGCATCGGCCAGACACTCCCGGCCATGGCCGAAGGCAGCCTGAGCAAAGTCGAGCTGGTCAGCCGTCTGGCGGGCACGCCTGCGAGCCTGTCGCTCGACAACATCAACCTGAAAGTCGACGACAGCAGCTTCAGTGGCCGCATCGCCGTCGAGGACTTCGCCAAACAATCGCTGCGCGCAACCCTCAAGGCTGACACCTTCAACGTTGACCGCTATCTGCCACCCAAGTCCGCCGAAGCCAGTAGCGCGACGCAAGTGCGTCAGGCCGAAGTCGCCAGCACCGAAGCCGACGCCATGGCGGGCGCCGGCAGCACACCGTTGCCCGCCGCACCGACCAAAACTGCGTGGAGTACTGAACGCCTGTTGCCGGTAGAACGCTTGCGCAAACTCGACGTGCAGGCCGACCTGACCTTCGGCCAGTTGACCCTCGACAAACTGCCGATTCAGAACGCAACGCTCAAGGCCGCTGGCCAAGGCGGCCTGCTGACTCTGGAGGAACTGCGCGGCGACCTGTACGGCGGCAACTTCGAAGCCAAGGGCACCCTGGACGTGCGCCCGGAAGTACCGGCGCTGAACATGCAGACGCGCATCACCAAAGTGCCCGTGGAAAAAATCCTTGAAAGCCAAGGGAAGAATCCACCGGTCAACGGCCTGGTGACGCTCAACAGCGCGCTGACCGGCAGCGGCAACAGCCAGCAAGCGCTGATCGAGACGCTCAACGGCAACGCCAGTTTCGTCATCAACAACGGCGTGCTGCTCAATGCCAACCTTGAACAACAGCTGTGCAAAGGCATCGCCACACTCAACCGCAAAAGCCTCAGCGGCGAGCCACGGGGCAAGGACACACCGTTCCAGGAGCTCAACGGTAACCTGACCTTCCGTAACGGCGTGGCCAGCAACCCAGACCTGAAAGTGCGCATCCCGGGCATGACCGTCAAAGGTGACGGCGACGTCGACCTGCGAGTACTGGGCATGGATTATCGCGTCGGCGTGATCGTCGAAGGCGATAAGAGCGACATGCCGGACCCGGCCTGCCAAGTCGGCGAGAAGTTCGTCGGCATCGAGTGGCCGCTGCGCTGCCGTGGCCCGCTGGAACTGGGCGCCAAGGCGTGCCGTCTCGATAACGAACGCATGGGCGAGGTCGCGAGCAAACTGGCGGGCGAGCGGATCAGTGAAAAAATCGACGAGAAGCTTGGCGACAAGGTCAGCCCTGAACTGAAAAACGCGCTGAAGGGGCTGTTCAAGCGATGAGAGCCGAGCAGTTTTCAACGGCGGTGCTGGACTGGTACGACCGCCACGGCCGCCACGATTTGCCCTGGCAACAAGGCATCACGCCGTATCGGGTGTGGGTCTCGGAGATCATGCTGCAACAGACCCAGGTCAGCACCGTGCTGAATTATTTCGACCGTTTCATGGCTTCGCTGCCGACGGTCGAGGCCCTGGCTGCCGCGCCGGAAGACGAAGTGCTGCACTTATGGACCGGCCTGGGTTACTACACTCGCGCACGCAATTTGCAGAAAACCGCAAAGATCGTCGTGGCCGAGTACGGCGGCGAGTTTCCGCGAGATGTCGAAAAGCTTGTCGAGTTGCCGGGCATCGGCCTGTCCACGGCTGGCGCCATCGCCAGCCTGAGCATGGGCCTGCGGGCGCCGATCCTCGATGGTAACGTCAAACGGGTGCTGGCGCGCTTTACCGCGCAAGAGGGATATCCGGGCGAGCCGAAGGTCGCCAAACAGCTGTGGGCGAACGCTGAGCGCTTCACGCCGCATGATCGGGTCAACGCCTACACCCAGGCGATGATGGATCTGGGCGCCACGCTCTGCACCCGCAGCAAACCGAGTTGCCTGCTCTGCCCGCTGGAAAAGGGCTGCGAAGCGCACATGCTTGGCCTGGAAACCCGCTACCCGATCCCGAAGCCGCGCAAGACCGTGCCACAGAAGCGCACGTTGATGCCGATGCTCGCCAACGGTGAAGGCGCGATTCTGCTTTACCGCCGGCCTTCTACGGGCTTGTGGGGCGGTCTGTGGAGCCTGCCGGAACTCGATGACCTCGACGACCTGCAACATCTGGCCTCGCAGCACTCGCTGGAACTGGGCACGCAACAAGCGCTGCCGAGTCTGGTCCACACCTTCAGCCACTTCCAGTTGTCCATCGAACCCTGGCTGGTTCAGGTCCAGGAGGCCGGCCATCACGTGGCCGAGGCCGACTGGCTCTGGTATAACCTCGCCACCCCGCCGCGCCTGGGCCTTGCCGCCCCGGTCAAAACCTTGCTCGAACGCGCGGCCGCCGTATTGAACGCAGGAGAGTTGTCATGACCCGCACCATCATGTGCCGCAAGTACAAAGAAGAATTGCCCGCCCTGGAGCGCGCTCCATTCCCGGGCGCCAAAGGTCAGGACATTTTTGACCATGTCTCGGCCAAGGCCTGGGCCGACTGGCAGAAACACCAGACCCTGCTGATCAACGAAAAACGCCTGAACATGATGAACGCCGAAGACCGCAAATACCTTCAGGGCGAGATGGACAAGTACTTCTCTGGCGAGGAATACGCCAAGGCTGACGGCTACGTTCCGCCGGCGGAATAATCCCGATTTATCGGGGGTCGGAACGTAAGCGACGGTAATAGTTAAATTTTTTTTGAAAACTTGCTTGACGACCCCCTGAAAAACCCGTTTAATGCGCCCCGTTGCCCAGATAGCTCAGTCGGTAGAGCAGGGGATTGAAAATCCCCGTGTCGGCGGTTCGATTCCGTCTCTGGGCACCACCTTTCGTTTTCAGGTGGTACCAACAACACCTGAAAGCCCACAGAGAACCCGCCTAGTGCGGGTTTTTTGTTGCCTATGGTTCCCCACCATTCCCTTGTAAGCCCAAACATATGTGAGTAGATTCGTGAGTAGATCCAGTTCGGTCTAGAAATCTACTCACACCACGGCGGCAAAATGCCCGCCCGGTGCGGCCTACAAGGAGGCTGCTTTGCCACTCTCAGATACCACCATTCGCACCGCCAAGCCGAAGGACAAGCTTTACCGGCTGACGGACGCCAACGGGTTATGTTTGGAAGTGGCATCGACAGGCACCAAGCTATGGCGGTACCGGTACCGCTTTAACGGCAACGCAAAAATGTTGGCATTGGGTAAATACCCTGCTGTCACTCTGCTGAAGGCGCGCCAGCTACGCGATGAGGCCCGCCAACTGCTTACGGAAGGCACCGACCCCGGCGAACACAAAAAAGCCGCCAAAAAGGCTCAGAAGGTCGACGGGCTGACTTTCGAGACGCTGGCGCGGGAGTGGTACGACTACAGCTCGCCACGGTGGGCGGAGGCGACCGCCTACAAAACCAAGCTGTACCTGGATAACGACATCATCCCCGGCATAGGCGCCCGCCCGATAAAAGCCATCACCCGGCCAGAGTTGGTCGAGCTGGTGCGCACAGTGGAGGCAAGGGGCACGCTTAATGCCGCTGGCAAGATTCGCCAATGGCTACACCAGATATTCCGCTTCGGCCTGGCAAGGGGCGTCGTCGAGGTCAATCCGGCCACCGACTTAAACGTGGTCGCCGCGCCAGCCAAAGCCGCTCGCCATCACCCGCACGTCACCTTTGCCGAATTGCCCGAACTGCTGGGTAAGGTCGAGGCCGCGAACATTCACACTCTGACCCGGCACGCTGTCCGGCTGTTGACGCTGACAGCAGTTCGCCCTGGTGAGTTACGCCAAGCGCCGTGGTCGGAGTTCGATCTACACTCCGCCACCTGGACGATACCCGCCGCCCGCATGAAAGCCCGTCGCCCGCATATCGTGCCCCTACCCCGCCAAGCCGTTGCCATCCTGCGCCAGCTCAACGAAATCACCGGGCGTTACTCGCTGGTCTTTGCTGGCGCCAACCCCGAGCGCCCCATGAGTGAGAACACGATCAACAAGGCTTTGCGGTTGGTCGGGTACGAAGGCCGACAGACCGGCCACGGGTTCCGCCACCTGCTCAGCACCGAGTTGAACGGGCGCGGGTACAACAAGGATTGGATTGAGCGCCAGCTTGCTCATGGTGACAGCGACGAGATCCGCGGCACCTACAACCATGCGGCCTATGTAGAGCAGCGCCGGGAAATGATGCAAGCCTGGGCTGACTCAATCGACGCCGTGTGCGCTGGCGCCAACGTGGTGAGCATCAAGCGAAAAGCATAACGGTTTTGGCTGGCCTAGCCCGACGGGGCGAAAAGCGGACTTCCCATCCGCCTGACCAGCCGATCTATTCCAAATGGGAACGCCTGGGAGGGCGATAGAGTGAAAACACTCAAAGAGTTAGTTGATGATACGAGCAACCCCGTCGGCGATCAGCTCGACGGCTCCGCAATTGGCCGACAAGCATGATCGATACAGACTTTTTGAGCGCGCCCCAGCTAGCCGGTCGCTGGGGGCAAGAGCCATGGCAAATCATCGACCATGGCCTCGCCCTGCGACTGCCGATTCTATTCCGATTCGATGGCATGGCATTCGACTTCAACGACCGCTGGCATAGAGATACAGGTGCTCATACGGAGCAACAGGAGCTAGCGCAAAAGGCAGAGTGGGTCAAAGGCTGCGAGGCGCTTATAAAGCGCAATGCTGCTGGCCTTACAGGTGAGTTTGACCGCCTGGATAGTCGCGAGGTCGTAGAGCTTCGCGGCAGGATCAATGAAGCAAAAGAGCGTATCAGTCAGCTCAATGATTTGCTCGACAAGCGAGAGCAGGAGCGCCGCAAGTCAACATACAACGGTCTTATGCGCGCACTACCCCGGACATTGCAGGATATCCAGCAGGCCGGAGAGACTGCATTCCCCTATCTCGCCATGCATCCGCAGTCCCCTGTTTACTTGACCGAATCTGAGGGCAAGCAGAATCTAGACGGACGAATTATGTCGCTAGAGCCAGGCATCTCTGGCGCCTGGAAGCAAAGGCTGTTCCTCGACGATCTGCTTATCCCGATGCAGATCATTAAAACGCTAGAAGCCAAGCAAAAGGGTGAGATCGAGAACAAGCCACTACCTAAAGCCCGTCGACAGGAACAAGCCGTCATCGCAGCGCTGCGCCAGCTAGGCTATGACCCGTCAGCTTTGCCGCCGCGTAAGCCGGGCACAGAGTGGGTTAAAGCACAAACCTGGCGCGAGCTTGAAAGCCGAAAAGACCTATTCACAAAAGGGACCTTCAACAGCACATGGGATCACCTGCGCGCAAACGGTGACATCGCAGAACAAGCATGACGGGTGTCCTCCCTACAAAAAGGGGATAGGGGGATAGTTGCGGAGGAGTACACCTAGGCCGGGAGCATGGCGTCTGTTCCCAATGCCACCCTAGGAGGCGCAACATGACGCATACAGCTCACCCCATCCGCAAGCAGCCCTCAGCCTCGGCCGAGAACCCACGCCGGTTTATCAAGCTGGGCGAAGTCAAAACACTGACCACCCTTTCCACGTCTGAGATTTACCGCCGCATTGCAGCCGGGCGCTTCCCCAGGCAGGTAATGCTCGGGCCAAAGTCTGCCGTCTGGATCGAGGCAGAGGTTATTGCCTGGTGCGACTCGCTTGTCGCCCTGCGAGCGGAGGCTGCTTAGCATGAGCCCAAAAAAAATGGCCGACCAACAGGCCAGCCACGAAAACACTCACATCAAGAATACCAGTATCAATGCGCAGAACGCACGGCTTGCCGCTCGCATGGAGCAAGGCAACATTGATACGTTCACCATCATGCGCGAGCTCAACATCTGCCGCCCTGGTGCGCGTATCTGCGATCTACGCGCCGCTGGTTACAAGATCCTCACCAACCGGATAACGCTCACAGATGAATGGGGGCGCATACACCGTGGCGTTGCCGTGTACACCCTGATCGCCAAGCCTGGTCAGAAGGTGGCGGCATGAACGCTATCGTCCTGATCCAATCTAAAGGCGAGCCCCGCGTGGATAGCCGTGTGCTGGCCGAGCAGTTGAGTACGCAGCACAAAAGCAGCATTGAACTGATCGACAAGTACGCAGACAAAATCCGTCGTTTTGGCCATCTTCCGTTTCAAACCGAAGTTGGTAAACGCGTACAGGGTGGTGGCAAAGCCGAACGCTTCGCCCTGCTGAACGAGGACCAAGCGTTCTTTCTGCTGACCCTGTCTCGCAACACTGACCGCGTTGTGGAACTGAAAGCGAACCTCATCATGGCTTTCCGCGAAGCCCGCTATGGGCACGCCTGCCAGACGCTAGAAGCTCGCAAGACGGAGGCTAGCCGTAGCGGTAGCCGCCTGGCTCACTGGCGCTATGACAAGCCGGGTATGCAACAGCATGTCGCCCACTTGAGGGAACAACTGAGGCTCCCGCTCGAACCGGAGGGCGTTCGCCTATGACTACCCTTACCTGCCCCGCAATTTCCAACGCCAATCTGAAGTCAGGTGTTGCGTTCCCGAATGTACGGAGATACATTTCGCTCGTCGCTGCAAATTCAGCGACCGGGTTTTGCAGCCCGAACATCGTTAGGCGCATAAGCGCCACCGTTTCGAAAGCTGGCGCTTTTTTCATGCCTGCTATTTCGTTTTATGGTGGCTGTGCGCGGGGCGCTTTCGAGCGCGCCGGGTTCCTAACGTCCCGGTCTGCAAACCTGCGCACAGCCGCCACCCAATTCTGTTTTGCAGCAGGTAGTGGCGGTTCCTCAACGTTAGGAGCCGTACCAATGAAACACGCCCTCATTCCGTCCAAAATTCGCGCCGCAGCGCACCGCGCCATGGCTATGGCCGCCCTTCATGCCGACTCATCGCTGAGCGTTCGCCTCAAGCGCTACAACACACAAATGGCAATCGCCCGAACCTTGGAAACCGCAGTCGCCCCGGACAACTGCGCCAAAGCCCACCGCATCCAGCGCACCTCCGTTAACCAAGGGGCTTAACCATGACTAATTTTCAACACTGCCAAATGGTGGTGACGCCGAAGACTTGCCCGAAGAAAGCCACCAAACTGTTTTACGTCACCCATCCAAAGGCGCCCAAGGCTCTTCTGGGGCCGTTCTTGAGCCACGCCGACGCCGAGTGCGGGCGCGTAGTAATGCACAGTGCGGACGCTGTTGTAACCGCCTGCCTTGTGGGTTCAATCGACGACATTACCCGCGGACACGGGGTTAACAACGGTCGGGTATGCCGTGCCTTTGCTGGCGCTGATCGCTTGGAGGTGAATCATGGGTAACGTCATCCCCATCAAGCGCAAGTGTAACGGTGGCCAGCCTAACGCAGACGCTCACATCGACAACGCTAGCTACGCGCTGCTGGTGAAAACCATGATCGGCTTCCTGGAGCTGGGCATCGCAGAAAGTGATGCAGGTCGGCACTGCGATGAGCTGGTGCGCCTGACCCTGCAACTTGATCGGCTCGCACGGCGCTTCATATCACCGAAGGGGGGTCTATGACAGACGCAACGATCCTTTTCCGTGACGCACTCCAAACGGTCTACGGGCCGCTCGACTGGCTGCCCGTGCCCGATGGCAACATTCACCGTTTCCGCGTCCCTGACGACAAGCCTGGCACGCTCAACGGCTGGTATGTGCTCTACCTGGACGGCATTGCCTCTGGCGCGTTCGGTAGCTGGAAAGCTGGCGGCACCCATACGTGGAGCAGCCGGGAACCACACAATAACCGCGAAGCCGAGCAGGTACGCCAGCGCATCGAGCAAGCCCGACGCCAGCGGGAAGCCGAGCAACACAAGCGCCAGCTCAAGGCCGCGAACCTCGCTCAACGCTGGTGGCGTGACGCCCGCCGTGCCGATCCTGGCCACGCCTATTTAATCGCTAAAGGCGTCCGCCCCCACGGCTTGCGCCAGCGTGGTGACGAATTGCTGGTGCCGCTGTATGCGGAGGGCGTCCTGGTCAACCTGCAAAGGATCGCCCTGGACGGCGGTAAGCGCTTCCTGTTTGGGGGCCGGATCAAGGGCACCTATTCGCCGTTGGGGCGCATCACACCGGGCAAACCGCTGTGTATCTGTGAGGGCTGGGCCACGGGCGCCACGCTTCACGAAAACGGCTACACCGTCGCCTGCGCCATGAATGCCGGGAACCTTAAACCGGTAGCGCTGGCGCTTCGGGCCGAATACCACACCACCGAAATCATTATCGCGGGCGATGACGACCGCTTGACCGAGGGTAACCCCGGACGCACCGCCGCCCATGCCGCCGCCGCAGCCGTGGGTGGGCTGGTGACTTTTCCTGAGTGGCCCGTCGACGCGCCGGACACGCTCAGCGACTACAACGACTTAGCAGCCTGGAGCCGCCACCATGGGCACGCCTGAGAACAACGTAATCAACCTGCGCCCCGAGGCGCCCATGGTCGAACCTGAGCGCCCGAGCTGGGGCGTGTACGAGCACTGGGTGGCGAACGAGAAAGGCCGCAGGTTGCGCCCCGGCGTGTACTGGCACGGCTTCAAACGCACCGCCGCCGATGATGAATCCGAAGACGATAAAACAGACCGCCCGATCACTGACGAATGGATCGCCACCCCCGTGACCGTCGTCGCTCGCACCACCAATAGCGACGATGGCAGCGAGGGCCGTTTTCTGCGCCTGGTAACGGAAAGCGGCACCAAGGAATGGATCATCCCCATGGAGGTGTTCGGCGGCAGTGGTGAAGACGCCAGGCGGACGCTGTTCGGCATGGGCGTGATTATCGCGCTCAAGAAACGCGGCCAGTTCATGGAGTACCTGCTGGAGCAGCGCCCCGCCGAAATGTTCGCCACCACCTGCCGCCCCGGCTGGCATGAGTCGGGCGCCTTTGTGTTGCCAGGACGCACCCTTGGCAGCGACAAGGTGCGTTATCAGGCCAGCGGCAAAGGTCAGAACCTGTTCAGCCTGCGCGGTGATCTGGAAGGCTGGAAAACCGAAGTCGCGGCCAAGTGCGAAGGCAATCCGGTACTGACCTTGGCGATTGGTTGCGCCCTGGCTGGCCCCCTGCTGAGTCTGGTAGGCGTATTGGGTGGCGGTGTTCACCTGGTGGGCGATAGCTCTAGCGGCAAGTCACTGGCGCAACTGATCGGTTCATCGGTCTGGGGCGACCCCGGCATCTTTGCCGCGTCGTGGGACATGACCAAGGGCGGTTTGGAGATTGAAGCCTCGGGCCGCAACGACACCATGCTGCCTCTAGACGAAATCAAGCGGGCCGACCCCAAGCGTGTGCAGGAAATGGCCTATTCACTCGCCAACGGTCAGGGCAAAGGCACCATGACCCGTGAGCGTGAAGGTCGGGCCAAGCTGTCGTGGCGTCTGCTGGCGCTGTCGAGTGGCGAACGCTCTCTGTCTGAACACGCCGCTATCGGCGGCAATGCGGCCCACGCTGGTGCTGAGTTGCGCATGGTGGACGTGAACGCCGGTACTCGCACCCACCGCGCCTTCGATGAATTGCACGGCCTTGCGGGCGCCGACTTCCACCGCGTGCTCACCGTTGCTGTCGGCGCCCATCACGGACACATCGGGCCAGCATTCGTGGAACGGTTGCTCGCCAGCGACGACCGTCCCGGCCTGCTGGAAGACTTTGCCGGTATCCGCGCCCAGTTCATCGAGGACAACGCCCAAGCCGGACGTGTGGCCGATCGCTTCGCCGTCATTGCCTTGGCTGGGGAAATGGCAATCGCCTACGGCCTGCTGCCCTGGACGCCAGGCAGCGCGTTGGCCGACTGCCAGTTGCTTTATGGCGAATGGCTGAGTCGGGTAGGCAGTGGCAATGCCGAAGACCGCCAGATCCTGGCAGGCATCCTGGACTTTATCGACAAGCACGGCAGTAGCCGCTTCTCAGACGTGAATGCGCCAGAGGTGGACGCCAAGGTATTCAATCGCGCTGGTTACTGGGAAGTGGTGGCCGGTAAGCGCCTCTACCTGTTCAACAAGTCGGCCCTGACCGAAGCGGCACATGGGCACGGGCTGACGCGAGTAGTGAAGGCGCTAGAAGGCGCTGGCGCGATTGCCAAGCACGATACCGACCGAGACAGCCGCAAAACCAAGAAATACCGCCTGCCCGCTGGTGGGTCTGCCCGCCTGTATGCCGTCGATCCAGAAGCCATGGATGGCGAAGGGGTCAGCCCATGAACACCACCAAACGCCAATGCCCGAATTCACAGGAACCTATAAACGTGGGGAACAGGGGGAACGGGGGAACGGCCAGTAAAACCGTGGCCTGTAGCTGTTCCCCCTTATTGAAATGTTGGGGAACAGGGGGAACACAAACATGTTTTTGAATATAAGACTCCGCGCAATTCCTGACATTTGGCTATCACTGTTCCCCACAATTTTCGATGGGGTACGGGTTCCCCCTCTGGAAGCCCCGGAAACGCTGGGTGTTCCCCCCGTTCCCCCGTTCCCCCGATTTTTTTTCACAGACACATTTGGGAGTAAGTGCAATCAGGGTGAGGTGGCGCAATGAGCCTCCTTTCCGACCTGCTCGATCACATCCCGCCGACCATCGCTGGCGCTGACAAACCGACCATGTCAAATCGCGCCCCAAATCGTCCGCGCCTGGTGCTGGTCGAGCGGCCCGCTCCAACGCTGGCGAAAACCTACACCAATGCCGCCAATGCAACGCCTGAGTGGCGCCACGCCCGCGACCAATACATCAGCCACCTTATGGCGTGTCGCGCCTGCTGCGCACCGACAGACCGTTACTGCCTGGCTGGCGCCGATCTGCGCGCTACCTACGACCGCATACCCATGGAGTCAAGCCCATGAAGCCGAACCTAATCATTGCCCTGTAGCAAGTAACCAAATCCGCGACACGTTTCGCGAATCACCAAATTGTGTCGCGAGTTTTTCTGTTCAATTTGCAGCGCACTTCACAGCAATGGCTGTTCGTCGGCCAGGCTCGGTACCGCTGCGTTCTTAGAGGAGATGTGCTTTGCGCGAGATTGAGCTTGTACCCGTCATTGTCAGTAACTCGTCTTGGCCGAGGCAGCCCCTGCCTCCCGGCGTGTGTTTAATTTCAGGAGAAGCACTATGACTCAGCAATCCAGTCGCCTGGATATCATCATCGATTCGCGGCAGGCCCAGCGTAATGGCGAGCAGCTTCGGATCACCCTAAACAACCTTGTTGTGGTCGGGGACCAGGCATCCCAGTCTATGAGCGGTGCAGGCACAGCAGCGCGAGCGGCGGGCGCGGCGTTCGCAGCCCTGGGCGCTAGTCGAGTGGTTGGTGAAATCATCCGCCTGACCGATGCCTTCAAGTCCATGCAGGGCTCTCTGGCGCTCGTTAGTTCGTCGAATTCGGTAGCGAGCGATTCGTTCCAGAAACTGCTGACGATGGCGAACAACACGGGCAGCTCGCTGGAGTCTACCGTTTCGCTGTATGCCCGCCTGGCAAACGCCACCCGAGGCGCTGGCTATACCACCGAGCAATTGCTTGGCGTGACCGATGCCATTAACAAGGCATTCGTAATCTCCGGCGCAACCATGCAGGAGGCATCCAACGCTGCGATTCAGCTGTCCCAGGGCTTAGCATCTGGCACGCTTCGCGGCGAGGAACTGAACTCTGTCATGGAGCAAGGCCCGCGCATCACTCGAGCTCTGGCCGAATACCTGGGCGTCACCAACGGCCAGATTCGCCAGATGGCCGCCGACGGCAAGATCACTGCCGAGGTCGTGACCAACGCCCTGCTTAAATCGCTGACCTCGCTCAACTCAGAACTTGATCGCATGCCGCGCCGGTTCGAGCAGGCATCGACGGCGCTGAAAAACAACTTCCTGGCCGCTGTCGGTCAGATCGACATCAACCCGCTGATCAGTTCCGTCGATGCGCTGGCCGATTCTCTGGCAAAACCAGAAGTCATCAGCGGCATCCAAGCCATCGCGACCGGCCTGGGCAATGTCGTTGCTGTCGGTGGTAGCGGCCTGAAAACGGTGGTTGCCAATACCGATGCGCTGATGGCGATCACGGGAGCCTATGCCGTAAAGGTCGGAGTCGGCCTGTCAAGCTCCCTGGCGCTGGCGGTCAAGGCTCGACTGGCTGACACCGCGGCGGCTCATCAGCAAATAATCGCCTCAAGGCAGGGTGAGGTTGCCGCAGTAGCCGAGGCTGTTGCGCTTCAAAGCATAGTGGTCGCCTCGACCGAGGCTGGGCTTGCTCGCGCGATTTATGCTCGCAGCGAGGCAGTGGCGGCTACGCAGTCTGAGCTTGCAAATGTTCGGCAACTGAAGTCTGGTCTCGCCCTGGCTACGCAGGCAGAAGCTCTTTCGGTTGTACAACTTCAGGCTGCAGCCTCCCAGCTGG
Source organism: Pseudomonas sp. PS02303 (assembly GCF_029959925.1). Classification (NCBI taxonomy): domain Bacteria; kingdom Pseudomonadati; phylum Pseudomonadota; class Gammaproteobacteria; order Pseudomonadales; family Pseudomonadaceae; genus Pseudomonas; species Pseudomonas sp. PS02303. The sequence goes on along the minus strand of NZ_JASCOM010000021.1, from coordinate 38,640 downwards.
CTTCGGATCGTCAGCTTGAAGTGTCAAGGATGCAGGCGCAGATCAATACAACAGGCCTCGCCGCATCTCACTCGAGGCTTGCCGAAATCAGGATTGCTGAGGCGGCTATCACTACTCAGCTTGCGGCTGCTGAAGTGCGACTGTCCACCGCCCAGCTCGCCGCAACAGAAAGCTTGACTGCCGCTCAGGCAAGGCTGGCAGTCGCAAGACAGGCCGAGCTGGCGACGGGCGCCGTGGTTGGTCAGCAGACGGTTGCGCTGAACGCGGCGCGCACCGAGGGTGCTGCAATTTTGGCCGCGCAGACGGCGGCTCAGAACGCGCTGAACATTGCGGAGTCGCGCGGCGCAGTGGCTCGTTCGGCTGGCGCGGCAGCAATGGCTGCACTTGGCGGTCCGATGGGGCTGGTCACGCTCGGCCTTGCAGCATTGGCGGGCGGGGCGATCTACCTCGCCTCCAGCAACGATACCGCGACGAAATCGTTAATCGATCAAGGTCTGGCACTGGATGATCAGATCGAGAAGTTCAGGAGCCTGAATGCCGAGCAGAAGCAATTCCAGGCGTCGGGCTGGATGCGCGACCAGAAAAAGGAGGCCGAGGAAGCCGCCAAGGCTCTGGATCTGTATCAGGCCACGGCGAAAACCGGTCTGTCCATCACAGGCGCGTCGGCTGGCGCATCAATGCGGCAATTCCAAAGCATGTTCGACGAGGTTAGAAATGGACAGAAGCCGCTAGCCGATCTGACCACTTGGCTTGGCGATAACACCAAGCTGTCCGCCGAATACAAAACCCAACTGATCGGTCTGGCGAATACTTACTCCACTAGCAATGAGGCATCTCAACGCTATGGCGAACTGCTGGATCGTAGCAAGAGCGCTGCAAATTCAGCCTCTGTTGCAGCATCCGGCCTGGCGAAATCCCAGGGCGCAGCTGGTGCTTCGGTGGAGAGCAATGCGCAGGCCTGGACAAAGTACATTGACCAGCTGACGAAAACTCGCGATCTGGTTGGTGCAAACGCAGCAGCTGAGGCCGCATATACCGCAATCAAGATGGGTGCCAATGCGGCGCAGCAAGAGCAGGCCAAGGCCATCGCAGCCCAGACCGACCTGCTCAACAAGTACCAGGATGCGGTCAAGGAGAACAACAAGGCCGAGCAGGAGCGCCTGAAGGTTCTTCTGGTTGCGAGTTATGCCGCCATGCAGGCCGCCGAGGATACTGCTGCCGCGCAGAAGAAAGCCCTTAGCGATACCGCGAAGGCGGCTGAAGAGAGCTCGGCCCGGCAAGTCAGTGCAATGCAGCGGATCATCGATAAGTCGGTCAACCTGGCCGCGGGTCGCAATCTGCTGTTGGTTGATCAGCCAAAACAAAGCCTTAGCGGTTATGGGCTGCTGACCAATGGCGATACTGCACCAGCCGCGCCTGTCACTCCGCGAAAAACTCCCCAGCAATTGGCTGAGGAGCAGATGGCGCAAATTGTTGCCGGCACCACGCCGAACAAGCCGACTAAAACCCCGAAAGGCCCAAGCGAAAAAGGCGAGCTGAGCGCTGCGCTGAGCGCATTCGATGCTCTCTACAAAAAGGCAGATCCGGCGGCAGAGGCTGTTCGAGATTTGACTGAGGCCCAGGAAAAGCTTCAGTTTGCGCTTTCGAAAGGGAAGATCACCCAGGAGCAATACGGTGTTGCGCTGGGCCAGGCATCAAAGGATTACGCCGCGGTCATCGCCAAAACTGGAGAATTGAGCCAGGCCGAGCAGTACCGGCTACAGATCCAGAAGCAGCTTCAGACCCAGCAGGAAGCAGCTAACCAGGCGGCCGCTGCTATTGGTCAGGGTTCCGAGGAGGCACAAAGAGCCTCGGAGCGACTGAAGCTGGAGAGCGATCACAACGACCGCGTCTTAGATCTGCGCACCAAGCTTGCCAGAGCATCAACCGACCAGCAGCGCAAGGATCTGCAGGACCAGATCAATATCACCGAGGAGTTATTCCCGCAGCAGGTCGCAATCATGGTGGATGGCTGGGCCAAAGTGGATAAGGCCCAGGCTGACTGGTCGAACGGCGCAAGGTCGGCATTTCAGAACTACGCCGAGCAGTCTGCTGATGTGGCCGGACAAAGCAAATCGCTATTCACCAATGCCTTCGGCAACATGGAAGACAGCCTCGTCCAGTTCGCAAAAACCGGAAAGTTGTCGTTCAAGGATCTGGCGGACGGCATCATTGCTGATCTGATCCGCATCCAGGTGCGTCAGGCGGCGGTTGGCATCTTCAGTACACTGTTCAGCGGGTTTGCCGGTGCAGGGGCTTCTGCTGCGGGTAACGGACTGGCTGCCGGCTCTGCTGGCGCGACGTCTTCAAGTCTCGGCGCGTCGTCGGCTGGGTACACCTCGACGTATGGGTTCTCAGACGGCGGCTACACAGGTGACGGCGGCAAGCATGAGCCAAAAGGCGTGGTTCACGGCGGTGAGTTCGTGGTCCGCAAGGACGTGGTATCGCAACCGGGCACCCGGGAATTTCTGGAGCACATGAATGCAAGCGAGAAGGGTTATGCGAATGGGGGTTACGTCGGCTCGACTGCGGTGGGATCATCCGTCACACAGAACGGCCGCGCCCAGGCCAGCCAAGCATCGCTGCCTCCGATCATAATTAACCTAACGGTTAACGGAAACCCCGATCAAGAACAGCTTGCACGAATGGAAGACTCGATGACGCGCGCGTCGAACAGGGCCTACGAAATAATGCTAGGAGATCTGAAGCGCAACGGGCCGGCAATGCAGCTCATAAGGAGAAATCGATGAAAGTATCTGATTTGGATGTTGGCGAGCTAGTGAGCGTCATCAGCACCGCTATCGCGCCATTGCTATTCAAGGACGTCGACCAGAATGTTGCGCCTCACTTGTGGCGCGAACGGGCAAAGCTGAATGCCGAGGTCATGGGGCGGATTATGGCAGTCCTGCAGTGTGGAGACGACGTCGGGCCTGATATTCACGAACTCGTTGAGCTCTGCACTCGACATATGCAGACCGGATACGAGCAATCCTTTTCTGAGGTGCTCGGGCCAGGCGGCTCACTGAGTAAAGCTCACAAGCTCTAGGCGGCAACTATCCGCGCCACGATCTGCGAATCACGAAAACGTGGCGCGGGTGAGGCAAACCATATGATCCCACTGAGACCATATGGTCTGTCTCGCCGGTTACTGTCCGATCGTGGTAACCACCGCGGTAACCACCAAAAGTAACCACCCTACCTGGTTACTCCCCATCAATGAGTGGTGACCAAAGTTACCCGCCCCCGCCGCCTTCCAAATGTCAGGTTTTGGCAGGTTTTCGCGCTGAAAAAAGGTTAAGTTTTGTTAAGTCGCGGGCGCTGACCGGATCGCGAGGTATCCACTCTGGTATCCACGGTTTGAGGTCTCTAATGACTGGATACCGTGTCGGTGACCAAGCACGGTGACCACCATCAGTGACCACTTTCCGCTGGTCACAAAACCATCAAAACCCATTTGGGGAAACCGAACCCCATGAATGAGCCGAGTCAAGTGCCTATCGGAGTGTTTTCGCTCAGTGTTTCGCGCACGTCCGTCGCGCAGTTGAAGTGCGCGAAACCGTCCCCAACAAAGCTTCACTCAGTCATTTACGCAGCGTATTCACGTACTGGGGCCGTGTAACAGCTGATGTAACAGCAAAACGTGCTGTTTCACGCACCGCGTCGCGCAGGATTTTCACGCAAAAGGAGTGAGCAAAACTGTCTCTGAGACAGTGTTGTCCGGCATTGGTACGGAGACTGGTACGCACCATCGGTACGCACTCGCTGAGGCGCACCCAGCAAGTGCGCTTCGATGTTCGCACCTCTGGTTCGCACCTCTTACGCGAGGCTGGTGCGACCCAGGTCAGTGGATATCATGCTGGTTAACACGGAAAGCTAACCTTGACCCAGCCTTGACGGTTTTTTTCACCGTGTTTGAAGGATTCCGAGCCGACCATGGGCCAGAGCCAAGCTGAAAGCCATGATCTGTAGGGGCTGGCGCAGCTTTCCGTACAAGTAAGTGGTCAGGGCTCGTCAAATATCCGTCAAGGAAAATTCAGGTCCGGACTACGCAGAATAAATACGAATTGCACCCAGCACCATGCCGCGCCGTGCGATCGACTACACCCCTCGCTGCGCCATGTCTGACTGGTAAAGAAGACTGATGCGGCGCCCGCATGATGCTAAATTGACTGCATCTACGGGAGTGCGCGAATTGAGACGATTATTGTTATTAGGAATGGCCTGCGTTGCGTTGGCCGGCTGCGAGACGACTAGGGTTTCGCCCGACCAAGCGCGCCAGGTGTCAGCTGAAGATGTTTATGCGTTCGGTCGCCCAAGTGGCCCTGAATACGCCAGGATCGTGTTCACGCAGGATGCAGGCGCCATGAGCTGCTTCGGTGCTGGTATGCAGGTTTTCTTAAATGATCGGCTTGCAGCAGAAACAAGCAGCGGAAAGTCGGTGAAGCTCTACCATAAACCCGGCCTCGTACAGCTGAGCATCAAAAACAATGCTTTGTGCGCTGGTGGTGATTTGCGCGGGCTTCTCCTGGATTTGAAGCCGGGGTATTCGTACTCAGTCCGTGGATACAGGGGCACGTGGGACAAGGCCGAACCTCTGCTGGCCTCGCCAGAACCATTCAAGTACACAAAATAGTCAGTGAGATAGATCATACAAACCGTCAGCTTGGCGGCTTTTTATATCTGGAAAAAAGCAATGACTTAGGCCTGCCGCCTGGTGATGGATCAATAGTCGGGTGCCGCGCCAACGACGACAGATAATACGAGTCTTAAGGGTTTCCAAAGTAAGTTTCCACTTTGGTTTCCACCAAAAGTTACCATTTGCCTGGTAACACCGGCCCTCTCTAAAACGCCATATGAATGAGCGTATCTGTTCATTTGCACGCCCCTAAAAAGGCGAATTCCATGCTTGGGAAAACAAACCCCATTGATGAGGCCCAAAGCGGCCCTAATGACCCAGTTGTGGAAACACCCCATGAATGACCTACGATTACACTGCGGCGCACCTCACGAATGGCCCGAACACAAGATGCCCCACTTCACTAAGTGGTGGGTTGAGCTTGACCTTTACAGGGATGAGGCTCGGGCGCTGGACACTTCAATGGCCCGGTATATCCACAAGATTTGGGCCTTCTAGAAAGAGAGCCACAACGCATGAGCAAACCCGACGACGAAAGCAAGCCACCAAAGCGCTTGAGCTTTGTGATCCCCCACCGTGCCTACTGGGATTACAAGCTTGAGGCGGTGCGCCTTGATATGTCCATGACGGATTACTTTCTTTCGCTGTGGACGGCGGGCGGCATAGGCGAGAGGTGCCTATGTGACTGGACGTACTCGGTGACGAACAAGAACGGGAAAAAGCTCGTCCTGTTGGTGGATCTGATGACCGGACGGCTTAGCCTGACAGCCGATATCAGGTATGTTTTCCGTGACCTGTGCGACAAGATTAGCGTGGAGGGCGAGACCTATATTGTCTTCCGACAAACTGACGGGAGTTATGCCCAAATAGATTTCGGCGAGAACGGTTTTGTCCGTACTCTGGACATTGGCGAAGTTTTTTCGTTTGAGGAAATCACCCGCCTATTTTCGCAAAAGGCCGATGACACTTTGACCGCACTTTGACGGAATGTGAGACAGGCATGAGACAAAATCAGCGCAGGGTGGGCGTCCAAGCCTTATCTAGTGCGAGGGCCGTCAAACTAGCCGGCCTGGCCGTCTCATCTCCCTGGCAGACCTAAGGCGGATTATGGACAGGCTCTAGACGGAACCTGACCATCGCCAGCAGACAGAATGCCGGAAAAGCAGTGGCACACCTGGTGCGCAGGCGGCTGAGCCGTGTCAGAGCAGCGCACCCCCATCCAAAATGGCTGGAGCCTTGACCGCCTTGACGGAATATTTGACAGGGCTTGACGGATTGTCAGGCGACCATGCGCCAGCGTCTGACTGAACGCCCTGATCTGTATGGGCTGGCGCGGTTCTATCGGGCAGCATTGGGCGCAGCTCGTCAAATGCCCGTCAAGGACAATTCGCCAGCGGTGGAAGGCATGGCAATCGATCCAATCCCGGCTGAATCTCCATAGGGTGAACGAGCCGTTCATCCGACCGCTCAAATCTGAACGGCCACCTGGCAATCGCCACCCAAAAAGCTTGAAAAAGGGGGCACCACTGAAAAAAGTGAGTAGATTTGTGAGTAGAAAAACAATCAGAAAACTTGGACGCCTTTAAACACTTAGCCTGTAGCCATTGGTTCGATTCCGTCTCTGGCACCAAATACCGAAAACCCTGAATCGCAAGATTCAGGGTTTTTTTATGCCTGGGATTTGATAACGACAATCCACCGCAGCACAGCTGCCGGAAAACAATCACGCTTTAGTACGCCGTCTCGATGATGGCACCATGCTATTATTTCCCCCGTGCATGGAATAAAGCCGACATTGATCCCGATGCCCCGCATCCGAATCAGCCGATACAGGATAGAGACAGCGCAAGGAGTGCGTGCATTTCACCCCTCCCCGCAAAACACTGCCCTCCCCTGTTCGACGACACGAAGCCAGCCTTCCAGGCACGCTCCCTTCTCGAAAGTCCTGAACATGGAACAGTTATGTCTGACATCAATGAACTGAAAGACAAGGTCAACACCAAAACCTTGAACATGGTCCTGCTGTCGATTGCGACCGCCGGGATCTACTTGCTGTTGTGGTTGTACAAGAGCAACCAGAAGATCAACGAAACCACGAAAATCAAAGTGGTCGACGACACCTACGTCATCTGGGTCGCCGTCTGCCTTGGCTGGAGCGGCGCGTTGTCGAACCTGGGCGACGTGTTGTTCGACTCGCTTTCCGGCATTTTGCTGATCGCATTGAACGCGCTGTACATCGTATGGGCCTTCAAGGCAAAAAACGCACTGTCGGAATACGCCCTCAACGAGCACAAAATCGACCTGCGCATGAACGGGTTCTATACCTTCTTCCTGAACATTTTTTACGTGAACTACTGCATCAACGACTTGCCTGAAGAGCAGCGTAAACAACTGATCCTGCGTGGCCAGACGACGCAAGCCTGATCAACTGGCGAGGGGCAGTCTCGAAGGACTGCCACCGTCACTCATCACCCTTCCAGTTGAACACCAGATTACGCACGCCAGCGCTGCCGACATCTGTCGTGTCGCGCTTTTCCTCACCATTACGGGTGGCGACCACGGTGTACTTGCCGGCCGGTAACTGGACGTAAACCAGAGGCCCTGCCTGACTGAGTGTCAGCACTGATTGACCTTGAGCACTCTGGATAACCAATTCAACATCCGGTACATATTTGCCCTCCGGCCCAATGGAAAAGGTCATGTGCAGGTTGTAGCCGGTCGCTTGCTGAATGGCCTTCGCTTCATCCTCGCCAATACCGCCGGACAGATAGGTAATCCCGTTCTGTTCCTGGCGCTGAATCTGCACGCCTGTGCTGTCGATGGGCTCGAGGCTCGCGGCCCCTGACATGGCGGGAAACATCAGCACACCGATGGTGGCGATGGAAAACATGAGGGAATGGATGGACTTCATGATGGTGGCTCCCGGGTTCCACGGAACCCAATCGTTACTCCTTTTGGATTTCTCGCTGGATGCTCAAGTTTTAGATTGATTGGTACTTGGGCTCACTGCGAAATGGACTACGCGTTGTATTCCTCAAGCACGCATTTCAGTCGGATTGCTCCTGCAAAACGAATCCGGCATTTCCTGCGGATATCCCGGCCGCGCCCTGCATCGCCGCCCTGCCTTCTCTTGGCATGCTCTTTCGCCGTTTCTCCAAGCCGCGGAAGACTTCATGAGCATCGTCAAAACCGAAATCACTGAAGATCCCCAACTCGCCTCTCTGGTGGGAAACCTTGGGGAACTGATACGTCAGGCACGCCAGAAGGTGTTGCGAGCGGTCGATACCGTTCAGGTGCAAACCTGCTGGCAGATTGGTAGGCATATTGTCGAGTTCGAGCAGGAGGGGGCTCGGCGGGCGGGTTATGGCAAACAGCTTCTGTCGACGCTGGCGAAGGCACTGACAGCGGAGTTCGGGAAAGGCTTTGACGAAACCAACTTGCGAAAAATGCGGCTGTTTTATCAGGCGTTTCCAATTCGAGACGCACTGCGTCTCGAATTGAGCTGGACCCACTACCGCAGGCTGCTGCGAGTCGACAGTGATAAGGCGCGCAAGTGGTACATGGACGAATCTGCCAACCAAAACTGGTCAAGCCGCGCCCTGGAACGCCAAATCAGCACCCTCTACTACGAACGCCTGCTTATGAGTCGGGACAAGTCTGCCGTCATGACAGAAGCCATTACGAATATCCACGCGATGAACGACAATCCCAGGGAGTTCGTTAGAGATCCCGTGATGCTGGAGTTTCTTGGTTTGCCCGATACCGGGGTGATACTGGAGACCGAACTTGAACAAGCACTCATCAAGCAACTTCAGGGCTTCCTGCTTGAGCTGGGAAAAGGTTTTGCATTTATCGCTCGACAACAACGAATAAGCACCGAAGGCAGAGACTTCTATATCGATCTGGTGTTCTACAACTACTTGCTCAATTGCTTCGTCATCTTCGACCTGAAGCGCGGCGAATTAACCCATCAGGATGTCGGACAGATGGACATGTATGTACGCATGTACGACGACCTTAAGCGCAAGGAAGCAGATGGTCCAACCGTCGGCATCATTCTTTGCGCTCAAAAAAACGAGTCAGTGGTGCGTTACTCAGTATTACAGGGGAACGAACAACTGTTCGCCAGCAAATACAAACTAGTGCTGCCAAGCGAAGACGAACTTCGCGCTGAGCTGGACCGGGAACGGGCGGCAATAGAAGAGCGCCTGCTCGATCAAATCCGCCTCTAAACACATGGATTGTCCACTAGCTGCACGAGGACTATCGTTGGCAACTACCCGCAAAGGTCCAAAGCCGATGAATTTGCAGGACATGCCTTCACTGGCACCAACTCAGATCGAATTGTCGCTGACCACCGATACTGCTGGCGAACCGTTCAAGGAGCCCGCCGCAGACGCCTTCATCCTCGGCGGCTTCACTTGGCGGCACGCCTCTCAGGACCGCGCGCGCCCGGTCGTCATCATCAACGCGGCCACCTCGGTTCGTTGCCGGCATTATTCGCGCTTCGCCGACTACTTGTTCGCCAACGATTTCGATGTCATCACCTATGACTACCGCGGCATCGGCGAGTCGCGCCCAACGTCGCTGAAAGGGTTGCAGGCGTCATGGTCCGATTGGGGCGCGCTGGATTTCGAGGCGATGCTCAAGCGCGCGCAGCGCGAATTCCCAGGCCAGCCCATTGATGTCGTCGGTCACAGCTTTGGAGGCTGTGCAGCGGGTCTGGGAGCGTCCGGGCATTTGATTCGGCACTTGGTGACAGTCGGCGCGCAATTCGCTTACTGGCGCGACTATGCGCCCGCCCATCGCTGGCGGATGTTCGGCAAGTGGCATGTGGTGATGCCGTTGATGACCCTGCTTTACGGCTACTTCCCCGGCAAACGCCTCGGCTGGCTGGAGGACACGCCCGCTGCGGTGGTTCGCGACTGGAGCACCCCCACGGCTCGCTACGAAACGCGGCCCAGTGGTCGCCTCATGCACGCAAAAACCGGCCGGCTTCCCTTTGCATCAGTCACCGCAAAAACCCTGGCCATCAGCATCAGCGATGACCCATACGGTACGATTGCCGCCATCGAGCGCCTGCTCGGCTACTTCACCCACAGCACAAATACCCACCTGCGAATCGCCCCCGAAGACATCGGCGAAGAAGAAGTCGGACATTTCGCCTTTTTTCGCAGCGCATACCAAGCCACACTATGGCCCATTGCATTGTCCTGGTTGCAGACCGGCGAACTGGCCCCCGACACACCCGGGCGGCGCGTGCCACGCAGCTGATGGACTTGCCCACTCAACGAAATACGGAACGACGCCCATGGCCTCCGCCAACAAGCAGCAAAAACGCGCCACACGCGCCAAAGCCAAGGCCAAGCAGAACCGCACCCAACGGGCCGCTGCGCCGGTCGAGCTGGACCCGAATGACGATCGCATCGACTTCGAATCGGTGGACCTGACCGAACTGTTCAAAAAAATGATCGACGCCGAAAAAATCAGCCAGCAAGCAATGTGCATGGCCTTCCTCGAAGACCCGCTGCTGGAACTGGTGTACGAGCAGGAAGGCGAAGAAGGCGCGATGGATTTCATCCTCGCAGCGCTGATCGAATATCGCCAATGGTCCACCGAAGTCGATGAAGCCGGCGCCCTGGCGTGGATCGAATCGCCAGCCTTCCAGGCTGACTATGTCGCGGCGTCCGACGTCATTGCGGCCCAAACCCAACAGAAAGCGAACTGAATTTAATGGCATCCCTGAACAAACAGCAAAAACGCGCCAAGCGGGCCAAGATCAAAGCCAAACAAATCAACATCCACGGCCGCAAACCCGCCGCACTGGACGATGACCTGGGCGAAATCGGCGAGCCGATCCCGGAATACACCCTGGCGATGTTCAGCAAAATGCGCGACGCCGAAGCCATCAGCCGCAATGACATGCTGCTGGCCCTGCTGTCGGACCTCGCCGGGATCATCAGCGACCACCCCGAACTGCTGGACATGGAAAACGCCGACAACGAAGCCATGGCCGCCACTCACCTGGCCGCCGACATGCTGATCGACTACCGCATGTGGACCGATGGCATGGACCGCGATGCCGCACAGGCGTGGCTGACCGATCCGCAGTTCATCACTGATTTTGGCGATGCGCTGGACAGCTATCGTCAGTCGCTGGATGCGCAGGAAGAAAAGAGCGAATAAATACTCGCCCTTGAAAGCAAAAACGGCCGCTTGTCATCACTGACAGCGGCCGTTTTTTTATGTCCATTTCCAAAGCTCATCGACCTCTCGTCATCGGATAGGTATATCCCATTGACATATCCCAATAGAGATCTATTCTCTGGACTCAGACACCAGTAAAAACGCAGGAGGCCACAATGGAACAGACTACCCTTTTCATGAGCAATCGAAGCCAGGCTGTCCGTCTGCCGAAAGCTGTGGCGATGCCAAGTGACGTCAAACGGGTCAACGTATTTGCCATCGGTCGGGCTCGCATCATTACGCCTGCAGACGAGACATGGGATAGCTGGTTCGATGGAGATAACGTCAGCACAGATTTTATGACTGATCGCCAACAACCCGCCGATCAGGAGCGTGAGTCGTTCTGATGATCAAGTTCATGCTCGATACCAATATCTGTATCTTCACCATCAAGAACAAACCGCAAATAGTCAGAGAAGCTTTCAACTTGCATGACGGACAGTTATGCATCAGCGCGATTACGCTGATGGAGTTGATCTACGGTGCCGAAAAATCAGCGACCCCCGAAAAGAACCTCGCGGTAATTGAAGGCTTCACAGCCCGCCTTGAAGTTTTCCCTTTCGACAATGAAGCAGCCGCGCATACCGGAATGATACGGTCCGAGCTAGCGAAGGCCGGAACGCCCATTGGTCCCTATGACCAAATGATTGCCGGACATGCGCGCTCACGAGGGTTAATTGTCGTCACCAACAATCTGCGTGAGTTCGAACGGGTGCCAGGATTACGTGTAGAGGATTGGGTTCATCCCGATTGAATCGAATAAAGCTAACGAAAAAAAACGGCCGCTCGTCATCACTGACAGCGGCCGTTTTTTTAAACCTTCAAACAACAATCAGGCAGCAACACCTTCCAGACGCGGAATATCAAAACCCAGCTTGGCGCTGGCATAACCCAGTTCGCCTTTGGCGATGGACTGAGCCTTGTAGCCGGCATCGATCAGGTCCTTAACGTACAGCTTGTTGTAGATGAACATGAACACCAGGTTGCTGAGGCTGAACGTGAAGCAGGCCACGACGAACATGATCGCCGCCCACTTGAAATCACCACGGAACAAAGCCGGGAAAAAGCCAAAGAAAAACACGGTCCACGAGAAGCCGATTGGCGCTTCTTTCATGGCACCGGTGTTAGGGTTTTTGAACACAACCGATGTAAACGCCATGCCTGTCTCCTTGATGCCCCAATGGGTTGGCTGGATGGCCGGGCTCTCCATGCAGCGCTTTAAACGGCAAGCACACGCAAATGCATCTGTGACTCGCGTCAGATGAGGGAGCAGGCAAGAAAGGGTCGGGGCTTTAGCCAGGAAGGCTGGGGGCGTCGAACAATCCGTGTCCTGAAACTCCATCGCACCCCGCAACAGCGAGATACACATTCGGCGAGAAGGCTACTATCTAGCCATCACTGTGTCCATCAGGTAAACGCCCGATCACTCGTCTGAATGAAAACGAAAACGACCGCGATCATTTCTGATGGCGGTCGTTTCTGTGTTTCTACAGTGTCAGAACACTCAGCGCGCAACCGCTGCGATCAACTGCTCGTTGCGACGACGGCGCGCTACGAACAAGCCCGCAGCCACGACCAACAAGCTCAGCAGACCTGTCGCGAGGATCTCGACGCGGTGGGCTTCCTGGAACAGCATGATGGTCAGGGCCGCGACGATGAAGATGATCACCGCATAGGTCAGGACCGGGAACAGCCACATGCTGAAGGCGATTTTTTCGCCGCGAGCCATACGTTGTTTGCGCATACGCACCTGCGAAATCGCGATCACCAGGTACACCAGCAGCGCGATGGCGCCGGAACTGGCCAGCAGGAATTCGAACACCGCAGCCGGGGCTACGTAGTTGGCGAACACGGCAAGGAACGCTGCGCCAGTCGACAACATGACGGCCCAGTACGGCGTGCCGCTCTTGTTGGTGCGTTGGGAAACGGCCGGCGCATCACCGCGCTTGCCCAGGGAGAACATCATGCGCGAAGCGGTATAGAGCGCCGAGTTCAGGCAGCTGGTCACAGCGACCAGCACCACGATGTCGACGATCAGCTTGGCATTCGGGATGCCCATACGCTCAAGCACAGTCTGGTAGGAACCGACAGCGGCCAGTACCGGATCATTCCATGGCACCAGGGCCACGACGATGAAGATCGACACGAGGTAGAACAAACCAATCCGCCAGATCACCGAGTTGGTGGCCTTTGAGATTTGCTGGCCCGGGTTCTTCGATTCCGCGGCCGCGATGGTCACGATCTCGGTACCCATGAAGGAAAACATGGTGGTCAGAATAGCGCCCAACACCGCGCCCATGCCGTTTGGCAGGAAGCCCTGGGTGTCGAACAAATGCGAAACGCCGCTGACCTGGCTGTTCGGCAGGTAGCCGAAGATCGCCATGATGCCAAGTGCGATGAAACCGATGATCGCGATGACTTTGACCAGGGCGAACCAGAATTCGAATTCACCGTAGTTCTTCACGCTGAACAGGTTGGTCACTGTCAGCAGCAAAGTGATGACCAAAGTGAAGGCCCAGATCGCCACGTTGGGAAACCAGGCATGCAGGATGGTCGCGGCGGCATTGGCCTCCAACGGGATCACCAATACCCAGAACCACCAGTACAACCAGCCGATGGTGAAACCGGCCCAGTGACCGATCGCGCGATCGGCGTAGGTCGAAAAGGAGCCCGTGTCTGGCGAGGCGACAGCCATCTCGCCGAGCATGCGCATGACCAGCACCACCAGAGCACCGGCGGCGGCGTACGCCAACAGCACGGCCGGGCCTGCGGCAGCAATGGCGTGGCCGGAGCCGACGAACAGGCCGGCGCCGATAACCCCGGCGATCGACAGCATGGTCACATGACGCGGTTTGAGCCCCTGTTCGAGGCCATTGGAGCTTGGGGTACTGCTCATTGAAACTACCTTTGTAAGGGAAAGCGATTTGCATCCATCCCGTCCGGCGTTCCTTCTCGTAAAAAGAAACCAACAGGGCGTTCCATATTCTGCACGCAATAATTGCGCCAAAATGTTTCAAACTCCCGAAGCACGGGGCCTGTGGCGTGACCGGACAGTCATCGCAAGTCCTTGAGATTAATGGCAATTCGCCAGAGCGTTACCCTGCGACCCACTTTGAGAACGAAACAACGCACCAGAAACACACCTGAAAATGTGTCGACGCACAATAAAAGTGCAGATCAGGAACGTTTGGCCGGTTAGCGCTTCCAACACCCCGTCAAAGCTGGCAACATCGCGCCCTTTTTTACGCGACACCCGCGGGGCAGCTGGTTCAAACGGCTGTTCGGTTGATAGCAGCGCGACAGTCTGCTGTACCGATGCGACAACCTGCCACATGCCACCCGTTTACCGCCCGTAGCGCTGTTGGCTGCCATTCGAACGCTATGCTAGCTTGGCCGCCTCGCCAGGAAGGCCAACCAACAGCAGGAGCGAAACACTATGAGGAACGCACATGGCTGAGGCCACGCCCGCGCTTGAAATTCGCAACTTGCACAAACGCTACGGACAGCTCGAGGTGCTCAAAGGCATCTCGCTGACCGCCCGCGACGGCGACGTGATCTCGATCCTGGGTTCTTCCGGTTCCGGCAAGTCCACATTCCTGCGTTGCATCAACCTGCTGGAAAACCCGCACCAGGGCCAGATCCTGGTGGCCGGTGAAGAACTCAAGCTCAAAGCCGCCAAGAACGGCGAACTGGTGGCTGCCGACGGCAAGCAGATCAACCGTCTGCGCAGCGAGATTGGTTTTGTGTTTCAAAACTTTAATCTGTGGCCGCACATGAGCGTGCTCGACAACATCATCGAAGCCCCGCGCCGGGTGCTCGGCCAGAGCAAGGCCGAAGCCATCGAAGTCGCCGAAGCCCTGCTGGCCAAGGTCGGCATCGCTGACAAGCGTCACGCCTATCCGGCGCAACTGTCCGGCGGCCAGCAACAACGCGCGGCCATCGCCCGCACGCTGGCCATGCAGCCCAAGGTGATCCTGTTCGACGAACCCACCTCCGCCCTTGACCCGGAAATGGTCCAGGAAGTACTTAATGTCATCCGCGCACTGGCCGAAGAAGGCCGCACCATGCTGCTGGTCACCCACGAAATGGGCTTTGCCCGTCAGGTGTCCAGCGAGGTGGTGTTCCTCCACCAGGGCTTGGTAGAAGAGCAAGGATCGCCACAGCAGGTGTTCGAAAACCCGCTTTCGGCACGCTGCAAACAATTCATGTCCAGCAACCGCTAACGGAGCTACCCGCATGCAGAACTTCAAAAAAGTCTTCCTGGCTGCCGCCGTCACCCTGGCGTTCAGCGCCGGTGCCATGGCTGAAACCCTGAAGATGGGCATCGAAGCGGCCTACCCGCCGTTCAACAATAAAGATGCCAGTGGCAATGTCGTCGGCTTCGACAAGGAAATCGGCGACGCCCTGTGCGCCAAGATGAAAGTCGATTGCACCGTGGTCACGTCCGACTGGGACGGCATCATCCCGGCCCTGAACGCCAAGAAGTTCGACTTCCTGATCTCCTCGATGTCGATCACCGACGAGCGCAAGCAAGCGGTCGACTTCACCGAGCCGTACTACTCGAACAAACTGCAGTTCATCGCGCCGAAAGACAAAGAGTTCAAAACCGACAAGGATTCCCTGAAAGGCAAAGTGATCGGCGCACAACGTGCGACCCTCGCCGGCACCTGGATGGAAGACAACATGAAAGACGTCGAAGTCAAACTCTACGACACCCAGGAAAACGCTTATCTGGACCTGACCTCCGGGCGCCTGGACGGCATCCTGGCCGACAAATACGTCAACTACGAATGGCTGAAAAGCGCCGCCGGTCGTTCGTATGAATTCAAGGGCGACCCGGTGGAAGAAAGCGACAAGATTGGTATCGCTGTACGTAAAGGCGACACCCTGCGCGCGAAGCTGAACCTTGCCCTGAAAGAAATCGTCGAAGACGGCACTTACAAGAAGATCAACGACAAGTACTTCCCGTTCAGCATCTATTGATTCTGACTTGCCTGGCCGGCGCCGTTCTTTGACGGCGCCAGCCCTTGGCATTGCCTGCTGCACATTGAAAAGAAATCCATGACTATCGATCTCTACGGATTCGGCCCGGCACTCGCCGCTGGCGCGCTGATGACTGTGAAACTGGCACTCTCGGCCCTGTGCCTGGGGCTGGTGCTCGGTCTGCTCGGCGCCTTGGCCAAGACTTCCCCGTACAAGCCGTTGCAATGGCTTGGCGGCACTTATTCGACACTGGTTCGCGGCATCCCGGAATTACTGTGGGTGCTGCTGATCTACTTCGGCACGGTCAACCTGATGCGTGCCCTGGGCGAGTTTTTCGGCAATCCCGACCTCGAACTGAACGCCTTCGCCGCTGGCGTGATTGCGCTGGGGCTGTGCTTCGGCGCCTATGCCACGGAAGTGTTCCGGGGTGCGATCCTGGCGATTCCCAAAGGTCACCGTGAGGCCGGCGTGGCGTTGGGCCTGTCGAAGTTTCGCATCTTCACCCGGTTGATCATGCCGCAGATGTGGCGCATCGCCCTGCCCGGCCTGGGCAACCTGTTCATGATCCTGATGAAGGACACGGCACTGGTGTCGGTGATCGGCCTGGAAGAAATCATGCGTCACGCGCAAATCGGCGTGACCGTGTCCAAACAGCCGTTCACCTTCTATATGGTGGCCGCGTTCATGTACCTGGGCCTGACCATTCTGGCCATGACGGGCATGTACTTCATGGAAAAACGCGCCGCTCGCGGCTTCGCGAGGAGCACCCAATGAACTGGGAAGTCATCATCAAGTGGCTGCCGAAGCTGGCCCAGGGCGCCACACTGACCCTGGAACTGGTGGCCATCGCCGTCATTGCGGGTTTGCTGCTGGCCATTCCGCTGGGCATCGCGCGCTCATCGCGGCTCTGGTACGTGCGGGCATTTCCCTATGCCTACATCTTCTTTTTCCGGGGCACGCCGTTGCTGGTTCAGCTGTTCCTGGTCTATTACGGCCTGGCGCAGTTCGATGCGATCCGTAACAGCCCGATGTGGCCGTACCTGCGCGATCCGTTCTGGTGCGCCACGGCGACCATGACCCTGCACACGGCGGCCTACATCGCCGAAATCCTGCGTGGTGCAATTCAGGCGATCCCGCCGGGCGAGATCGAGGCCGCGCGGGCGCTGGGCATGTCCCGACCGAAAGCGCTGTTCTACATCATCCTGCCCCGTGCCGCGCGCATCGGCCTGCCGGCCTACAGCAACGAAGTGATCCTGATGCTCAAGGCCAGCGCGCTGGCCAGCACCGTGACCCTGCTGGAACTGACCGGCATGGCCCGCACCATCATTGCCCGGACTTACCTGCCGGTGGAGATCTTCTTCGCCGCGGGCATGTTCTACCTGCTGATGGCTTACGTGCTGGTGCGTGGCTTCAAGCTGCTGGAGCGCTGGCTGCGCGTCGATGCCTGCCAAGGGCGCTGATTCTCCTGTGCTGACGGGCGAGGCTCTGCTCGCCCGTTTCACGGCGCTGGATGCTTTTCTGATAAAGCATCAGGCGTTGTGGAAGCCTCGTCCGTTTACTCATCTGCAACTTCCTTGGGAAGCGTCCTACCCGGAACTGGCACTTTGGCTACGGGGACGGTCGCTGGAGGATGCGGAAAGCAGCCATAACCAACCCGGTTTGCTGGATGCGCCGCAGCCATTTGCTGCGTTGGCGGCGCTTTCCCTTGAGCTGGATTCGGTGGGCGAGTTGCCGGCGCATGCATTGGAAGCGGCCGGGCATCGATTGAATGTCGATGTGCCGGGCCGTAAGTGGCAGCAGATTGAAGCGTTCGCCAGTCGTTTGTCGTTTACCTCGCCGCCCAGGTATTGGCTGGATTGGTGTTCAGGCAAGGGCCATTTGGGTCGACGGTTGCTGCAACACGGCCAACAACTGACCTGCCTGGAATACGACCCTGCGCTGGTTTCCAGCGGCCAGGCGCTCAGTCAACGCCATCACCTGCATGCGCTGCATGTCGAACAGGATGTGCTCGCGGCGGATACCATTGCGATGTTGAATGCCGATCACACGCCCGTTGCGCTGCATGCTTGTGGTGATCTGCACGTGCGGCTCATTCAATTGGCCAGCGCCGCAGGCTGCAAACAATTGGCCATCGCGCCCTGCTGCTATAACCGAATCAGCCTTACTGCGTACCAACCGCTTTCCCCGGCCGGTTTGCGATCCGACCTACAACTCTCCCTCGACGATCTCTCGTTGCCGATGAGCGAAACCGTCACCGCCGGGGCTCGCGTCAGACGTCAGCGCGACACTTCCATGGCTCGGCGCCTCGGCTTCGACCTGCTGCAAAGACAACTGCGTGGCGTTGACGAGTACCTGCCAACTCCCTCCCTACCGAGTGCCTGGCTGGATAAACCCTTCGCCGACTACTGCCATCATTTGGCCGCGTTGAAAGAGTTATCCACAACCGGCCCGCAGGATTGGTCAGCACTCGAAGCCGCTGGCTGGCGGCGACTTGCCGAAGTGCGCAATCTGGAATTACTGCGAGGCCTATTTCGACGCCCGTTGGAGCTTTGGCTGGTGCTCGATCGGGCACTTTTCCTGGCCGATCAGGGCTACACCGTTCGCCTCGGCACCTTCTGCAAAACCCCGCTCACGCCGCGCAATTTCCTGCTCCTGGCAGAACGTCCGTAAAAAGCCACAGCCTGTGGATAACTCTGTTGATGGAATTATCATGGATCCAATATAACCGCCTGTTTCAGCGGTGAAACGCCACTGTTCAATTTTCGTACACATGATAAAAAACCGAGAAAAACAGGCATTTGCGCACAAATGAGAATGGGTCCACAAAAAAGTCATGAGCGCCACTCCTGAGTGCGGCCGTTGTGCATAAGCGTCCGACGAAAAGGACATAACCGCCGAAACCCGGTCGCGCTCGGCGGAAAATTGCGTGCCGCGATCACCCTTGTTATACAGGCAGACAAGAGCGCCAAAGTGCGCCCACGAACAAGAAATCTCTGACAGACAGGAAGCCACAGTGACGTTCATTTCTTACGCACAGAATTTCGAAGACATACGCCTGTGGCGCGCCCTCAAAACCGTCGAAAACGGCTTCTATATCGACGTCGGTGCCAACCACCCCACTCACGACTCCGTGACAAAAGCTTTCTATGACCGTGGCTGGACCGGCATCAACGTTGAACCGATGCCCAATTATTACGAAGCGCTGTGCCAGGAACGCGCCAAAGACACCAACCTGCAATGCGTGGCAGGTGAAAGCGCCAACGACCTGACCTTCTACGGCATCGCCGGTACCGGCCTCTCCACCCTCGACCCGGCCATGGCGCAAATGCACAAAGACGCAGGCATGGACGTGCGCAGCCAAACCGTCCAATCCCGCACCCTGACCTCCATCTGCGAAGAACACGCCCAGGGCCGCGAGATCCACTTTCTGAAAATCGACGTCGAAGGCCACGAAGAAACCGTCCTGCGCGGCATGGACTTCAGCCAATGGCGACCGTGGGTCATCCTCATCGAAACCCCATGGGACCGCGACCAAGCCTGGGAAACCCTCGTCACCGACGCCGGCTATCAATCCATCCTGTTCGACGGCATCAACACCTACTACCTGGCCAACGAACACCTGAACCTCAAACCCGCCTTCGACATCCCGCCGTGCAACCTGGACGAGTTCCAGTTCTGCAAAGGCCACAACTTCAGCCACCCCGTCAGCGACGCCGAACACCAACTCGCCGCCGCCCTGCAACGCGCCGAACAGGCCGAAGCACAGCTGCGCGCGATGCAAAACAGCCGCACCTGGAAAGCCCTTCAGAAACTCAAGAAAACCCTGCTTCGCGCCTGACCTGACGCCTGCGCAAAAATAGTCTGAATTCAGGGGTTTACAGAACCAACCCAATCGCTATAATCGTCGCCCTAACACGCCGGTATAGCTCAGTTGGTAGAGCAACTGACTTGTAATCAGTAGGTCCCGGGTTCGACTCCTGGTGCCGGCACCATACGCAGTATCGAAAAAGGCTCACCGAATGGTGGGCCTTTTTCGTTTATGGGTCTTACGCTCCTGGGTTTCCTCTGCTCGCTCCCCGTTTCGTGTTCGCCCCTTTTTGCGCCCAGCTCGCTGAAGGGCGGTTATATTCATCAAAGGTGCGGAATCGACGCAGCCAATTCTGGTACCGCGCATCTACATATCTCACCGAAACGATGAGCGGTTACGGTCGAAAATCAGTGAGGCGGCATAATGACAGCAGTGCTTATGCACAACCTGCCACTTCACTCCGCCGTTGCGAGCCTCTTTGTAATGAACACCGAACGACGTTACTCGATCATCTTGGAGCACAGCGCCGAGGTGCTGCTTGAACATGCACCCATGGCGCAGATAGAGGCATTTTGGGACGCCAACGATACCCGCTACTTCGGGTTGCGCATGGAGGACGAGCACAGCGCACACGCACGAGTGATTGTTACGGACGAAGTCCCCGACGACGAAGATGTGGCGCTTTTCTGACTGTAGCGAATGGAATCACTCGCCTCCTACGAGAGGAGGGGGGCGCCCAAATGATTTTCAGATCTATTGCCGATACCACAAAACAAAGCCCTCGTAGAAATACGAGGGCTTTGTTGTTTCTGGGTTCTGGATTTTTATACACCGGCCATCAATCACTCAAACTCCGTAGAAACCGAAAGATGCTCCCAAGCATCAATCTCCCCCTGCAACCGCGCAATCTTTTCACGCACCAACCTCACCGCATCCTTACCCAGCAACAGATGAACCGGCGGCTTTTCAGCAGCGACCAAGGTCATCAACGCCTGCGCAGCTTTGTGCGGATCACCAGCCTGCTTGCCACTCTTCTCTTCCCGCGCCTTGCGCACTGGATCGAACACCGCGTCGTAGTCACTCACGGTGCGACCGGATCGGATCATCGAGCGCCCCGCCCATTCGGTGCGAAATGAGCCAGGTGCGACGGCGGTTACGTGAATGCCCAGGCTTTCGACTTCTTTGGCCAGCGCTTCGCTGATGCCTTCAAGGGCGAATTTGCTGCCGCTGTAGTAAGCGATGCCCGGTAAGGTGATGAAGCCGGCCATGGAGGTGATGTTGACGATATGCCCGCTGCGCCGTTCACGCATGCCGGGCAGGACTGCTTTGATCATTGCCACCGCGCCAAACACGTTGACGTCGAACTGGCGCTGCATTTCAGTCAGTGGCGATTCCTCGAGAATGCCTTCGTGCCCATAGCCGGCGTTGTTCACCAGCACGTCGATCTGCCCCACCTCGCGCAGGATGTCAGCCACCAGTGGTTCGATGGCTGGGAAATCGGTGACGTCGAGCACGAACGCTTTAGCGCGATGGGCGTCCAGCGCTTCGAACGCGGCGCACTCGGATTCGCGCCGCACCGTGCCAACCACCGTGTGCCCCGCCGCCAGCGCTGCTTGCGAAAAGGCAAGGCCGAAACCTGAACTGACGCCGGTGATCAGGAAAACCTTGTGAGCGTGGGTGTTCATCCTGCGTTCTCCAATAAAAACGCCGTCGATAGTGATCGACGGCGCTGTGGACAAGTCAAAGAGGTCTTAGTGACCGGCGCTCTGACCGCCATCGACGTGCAGGATTTCGCCAGTGACGAAGTTGGCGTTGTCCAGATACACAACCGCCTGAGCGATGTCGTTGATTTCGCCCATGTGGCCGACCGGGTGCAGACTGCCCAGCGCTGCATGGGTTTCCTCACCATGCATCGGGGTCTTGATGATGCCAGGGGAAACCGCGTTCACCCGAATCCCGCGCTTGGCGTACTCAATCGCCAAGGACTTGGTCGCAGAGTTCAAACCACCCTTAGTCAGCGAGGCCAATACCGACGGCACACCGTCAATTGCGTGGTCTGTCAGGCTGGTGGTGATGTTGACGACGTGGCCTTTGCCTTGCTTTTCCATCTCGTTGATCGCGAGTTGGGTGATGTAGAAGAAGCCGTTCAGGTTCACCGACAGCACGTTGGCGTAGTCTTCGGCGGTGTACGCGGTGAACGGTTTGGCGATGAAGATGCCGGCGTTGTTGACCAGGGTATCGATGCGGCCAAAACGTGCGATGGCTTCACGGATGACTTGTTGTGCGACTTCCGGGTTGCCGATGTCGCCCGCCACGGTGAGGATGTCCGGATCGCTGGACGGTTTGATCGAACGCGAAGTGGCGACAACTTTGTAATCCAGATCGCGGAAGGCTTTGACCATGCCGGCGCCCAGGCCTTGGGATGCACCAGTGATAACGATGACTTTTTTCGAATTGCTCATGATGAACCTCTACTAATAAATAATGGTTTGAATAAGTAAGTAATCAGGCTTCGGCGGGGGCCTTGGCCATTTGTCTCAACATTTGTTCGTAGTACTCGACCGACTGCGAACCGGACACCAGGTGGCGACCGTTCAGCACCATGGCCGGGACCGAGTTGATGCCGTGCTGGCGGTAAAACGCTTCAAGCTCACGCACTTCTTTGGCAAATGCGCCGGACGCCAACACCTCTTGAGCCGCCGCCGCATCCAGTCCCGCTTCAGCAGCCAGACTCACCAACGTCTCGCGATCGCTCGGGTTCTGGCCGTCGGTGAAGTAAGCGCGCAACAGGATTTTCTTGAGTACGACCTGCCGCCCTTCCTGCAACGCCCACAACAGCAGCCGATGCGCATCAAACGTGTTGTAGAAGTGAGTGCGCTTGTCCAGATCGAACTTGAACCCCAGGGCAGCGCCACGTTCGATCTGCATCGCTTTGCCAGCGGCGACGTCTGCGGCGGTGCGTCCATATTTGCGCATCAAATGCTCGACCGCTTTTTCGCCGACTGCCGGCATGTCCGGGTTCAGTTCGAAAGGCTTGTAGGTCAGCTCCACCGCAATCTCACCGGCCACGTTCTCGATTGCTTGCTCCAGCGCCGTCGCACCCAATGCACACCACGGGCACACCACGTCGGAGATGAAATCGATGGAGACGGACGCGGTCATGACTTGCCCTCCGCCTCAGCCAGTTGCTTGCGGTACTTAGTGGTACTGATGCCGGCGTAGCCCCAGTTATCGGTGTCGACCTCTTCGATCACGATGTGGGTCAGGTGCGGATCCTTCTTCAGGACGCGTTCCAGGGTTTCAGTGATTTCGGCGATCACCTGAGCTTTCTGCTCAGAGGTAACGCCATCGCGGGTGATGCGTACGCTTACGAAAGGCATGAGGAATCTCCAAGTGACCTTCCCTTCGGAATGAATGGGTCGGCGTTGGAGTTCAATGTATGGAGTTCGCTGGAGGGGATAAAGGTGGGGGCGGGAACATCATTAGTTACTTGGTGTAATGATTGTCTCGATGGAAGACGCTAAAACTGTTTGCGTCGAAAATGATTAATCGGCCAACTTCCATTTACAGCAACATTTAGATATCGCCAAAAAATGGCTGGGGAAGTGGAGCTGTCGATAGTCACTGATGGCTCCCAAAAGCCGAGCATCGAAGAGAATGAGGCGCGCATCAGTCGGGGCGCGGCTCACTCACGGATTCCCAAACCTCAGGGCCGGTGAAGCACTGAAACTCTCACCCCACGCCACCACCTAGCCACGATTGCGCATCCGCCCCCCTCAAGCTACCTTCAACCCGTCGCTGCCAATTCAGCGACCGGGCCTGATAACCCGAGTAAGATACAGGCGCACAAGCGCCCATAATCACGATTGTTGGCGTTTTTTTGTGCCTGCATTTCCGTGTAATGGCGGCTGTGCGTGGGAGACCTTCGGGTCTGCCGGGTTCCTGTATCTCCGGTTTATCAGCCCGCGCACAGCTGCCACCCATTCGCCTGATAACGAACGTGGTAGCTCAAACTTTGATTCAGGAGTTTTTGCTAATGCCCGCTATCGATCCGTCCAAAATTTGCGTTCCCGCTTCACTGGTCACCACCCACCACCGCCCAAAAACCGGAGGTGCCCAATGACCAACCCTAAAGACCTTAAAACCATCGGCCTCACCCCTTTCTCCTACCACGCCAACGAACCGCTCTTCCGCATCAACGCCGGCGTCCCGGTCATTGCAGCCCTCTCCCACGCCTCCGATCTGCTCCACGTCGCCAAACTGCTCGCGTCAGACGCGGCCATGGTTCGCGACACCGACCGGCACGCCTGGGCATCGCATTATTTGCAGGATATGAGCAAGGCGATCATTGATGATGTGGTGAAGGTGTTGGACGCGCCATGTAACAACCGAGCCAGTAACGTCGCGCCATAAACAAATCGCACGCATGAAAAAGCCCCGAATCAATCGGGGCTTTTTGCGTAAGTCGGTCATCGACCCACTGGCTGATTCGGGTGGTATCGATCACTCACGCTACTGTCTATCGGCTCCTCCCCCCGAACCGACTGAGCCACCGCTTCGATAATCGCGGCCCAAATATCCGGCCTTGCCAGCACAGGCATTTCCTTTGCCAACACGTTGCTCAGCTTCCCTTCGTTTTGCTCTATGGATCGCAAGAGCCGATCAGCCTGGTGATCAGGCATTTCAACGACTTCCTTGATTGCCTGTCTGGCCCTTATGTGGCTGCGCAAATACCGCGACTCTTCACGCATCTGTTCGGTGATGGTGCGGCGAATGACGTTAGACATGAAAACAACGTGTGGCCCCAGGTTCGGATAGCGCCACACCGGGCGGGCCTGATCCTGGCCTGTGAATTCAATATTCGAGACCACGCCATCAGGGTATTGCGTACGCGTATTGGCGAATGCTACCTGGTCTCGTATGCCCTGCATGAGCGGTTTTGAAACCTGATCCAGCACGCTGTCATATAGACGCCGCTCAGCAGAGTCGTCGGTGATAACAGCTGAAATCGGAAGAATCACCGGGTCTGGAATGGCTCCATCACGACGCAAAATGTCGTTGATCAGGAAGCGATGGACCCGGCCGTTGCCATCAGCCAGCGGATGGATATAGACGAAAGCGAACGCTGCTACCGCGCTGCGCATGACCGGGGATTGCCCTTGAGTACGATTCAGAAAGACGCGGATGCCTTCCAACATCCGCTCCAGATCGCCTTCCGGGGGAGCGACGTAATGGACAATCTCCTGATAACGGACAGTTTCGCCAACAAACACCGGAGATTGCCGAATCCCCATACGTGTCAGTGTGGTCACTGCGCCAAGGATTTCTTCTTGCATCTCAGCCAGTGCAGCATCGGTGAGCGGCAGTTCGCCCTGACCGGTTCGTCGCGCCAATACATCTGCGAAACGCTGGATACGCGTAGAACGATCCGCCTCCCCTTCAATGGCGAAGCTGGCTTTGCTTTCCCTGAGCGTCATCCATGCGGCGGCGCGCAGCAGAAGCGCTTCGCCAAATTCGGCGGTCAGTTGACCAAAGAGGTGAGGCACATCGAGGTCCGCTGCTGACTGGACTGCTGCTGTCTTGACGACGACTGGGCAGAAATAGCGCGTGCCTGGCAGGTTGTCACTCACTCGCCAACGCGGCACCTTCACCGCCTCTTCGGGTGAAGCCGCCACCAACAGATCGGCGTTGATGGCGTCGACATACTTACCGCCGATGGGTTCTGGCGCCTGCAACTGCTCGCCAGTGAGCCACTCAAACAAGAACGCTGACCTGCGGGCATATTGGCCGGTGGGCTCGTCATTCAACCAGCCTTGTAACGGTGCAGGACCCACCTTGGTAAACAGTCTGGTCAAGAACTCAAGGTTCGGGACTTCATGCCGCAGGTGAAATTGCAGATGGGATGAAAAGTCCGGATCGGGGCGCATGTTTTCCGTATAGGTCTCAAGACGAAAACCGTCTTCGACCTGAGTTGACCGTCGGCTACCGACCTGACTTAACACGGGTAGCCGTGCCATCGGCCGCACGTCGAATGTCGTCGCTAGCCAAGCCGCCCCGATGGGGTCTACGGGAAACTCGCTCACGTCACACTCCTTTTAAATCCTCGGCCAAATCAAACCGCCATAAATGGAGATTAACGATCAAAATCAGGTTTTGCTGCATAAAAATGATTATTTTTTGGGACTAATGCATAAAAACGAACATTTAGAGCACTTAAAATTGAGCTCTACCAATGGAATTGGTGCTCCGTCGAACTGACCTCAAACGCATAAAAACGATTTTACTTGCTCAAAAACGATCATAAGTCTGGCTTTTTGCACAAAACCGTTTCGAAACCGGACAATTTCACTGAACCCCTCACACGCTGAAACCCGAAACGTCGCTGCCTTTTCATCCAAAAAAAAGCCCCGAATCGGTCGAGGCATTTTTTTGGTTTTGGTCATTTCAGTAGGGATGCAATCAAGCGACGATCACGGTTTGCACAGTGATCTGCTTCAGCGCATAAAACGGCGCAAGTGCTGCTTCATCCGCGGTGGAGCCGGTAATCAACCGCCACTCCCGCTCAATCGGCGTCCAATGCTGCTGTCGGGCGCGCCCCAACTTGTCAGTGTCCGCGAGGACAACAATCTGCGCCGCCCGTTTGATGATGCACTCCTTCAAATAAGCCTGCTGCGCACTCGCCTCACACAACCCAAACTCCGCAACCACACCATCAGCCCCCAGAAACGCCTTGTCGACACTCAACCGACTCAACGTCAGCTCCGCCAGCGGCCCCAACGTGCTCATGCTCGAACCGCGCAGATCGCCGCCGATCAACGTCAACCGAATACCCGGCGCATTGGCCAAGGTCATTACGGCGAGCAAATTGTTGGTCACCACATGCACGTCTTGTCGCGAACACAGATGATGGGCCAGTGCGGCGCACGTGGTGCCGCCGTCGAGCAGGACGGTATCGCCATCCTGAACGTGGGCCGCCGCTGCCTGGGCGATGGCATCTTTCTGCTCCCACTGCGATGTCTTGCGCTCTTCAAGCGAAGCTTCCGGTTCGTGAACGCCTACAACTGAAGTGGCGCCGCCATAGGTCCGCACCAGATGCCGCTGTTTGGCGAGCATGGTCAGGTCGCGTCGCACCGTGGCTTCCGAGACTCCGAGTGCCGCGCTCAATTGCTCGACATTGGCATCGCCAATGCGTACGAGATCGAGGATGGCGCGGTGGCGTTCGGAGGCTTTCATGGCGGGTCTCGTTGTGGGGACGGTGGTCGATCTTACACGACCGAGCCCCTGCGCCTCATCCCCGTCGCGTGGCAAGCTCGGCGCCCTGGCGCAGTGCTTCGAGCAGGCTGCGTTCATCGGCGATGCCTTTACCGGCGATGTCGAACGCGGTGCCGTGGTCGACCGAGGTACGGATCACGTCCAGGCCGACGGTGACGTTCACGCCGGCTTCCAGGCCGAGCACTTTGACCGGGCCGTGGCCTTGGTCGTGATACATCGCCACCACCAGGTCGAAGTCACCGCGACCGGCGCGGAAGAACAGGGTGTCAGCGGGCAGCGGGCCGGTGACGTCGAGGCCGCGTTCTTGCAGCAGCTTCACCGCAGGGATGATTTTTTCCTCTTCTTCGCCATAACCGAACAGTCCGTTTTCACCGGCATGGGGGTTGATCCCGCAAACACCAATTCGCGGGCGAGCAATGCCGGCCTTGATCAGTGTCGCGTTGCCGCGCTCGATGGTGCGCTGGACCAGGCCCGGTTCGATCTTGCGGATCGCGTCGATGATGCCGATGTGGGTCGTGACGTGAATCACCCGCAACTGCGGCGCCACGAGCATCATCGAGACTTCGTCGACGTTGGTCAGGTGCGCGAGCATTTCGGTGTGGCCGGGGTATTTGTGGCCGCCGGCGTGCAGCGCTTCCTTGTTCAGCGGTGCGGTGCAGATCGCGTCGATCTGGCTGGCCTCGGCGAGTTGCACGGCGCGGGCGATGTATTGATAAGCAGCGTCACCGGCGATGGGCGACAACTCGCCGAACGGCAGGTCGTCGGGGATCAGGTTAAGGTCGATGCAGTCAATGGTGCCGGCTTCGTACAAGGCTTGGGAGGCGTCCTCGATGCGGCGCACTTTGGCACTTCCGCCGACTATGACGTTGGCCTGTTCGAGGCGACGGGCATCGCCGATCACCAGCGGCCGGCATTGTTGGTAGACGATGTCGTGAGTCAGGCTCTTGACGATGATTTCCGGGCCGACACCCGTGGCGTCGCCCATGGTGATGCCGATGATGGGGAGGTAATTGCTCATAGTGTTCATTCGAGTCCTTGGATTCGTGTGCGTTGGGGCGGGGAGCGATCGGCGCTGTCGCTCAGGTGTTGCCATGCCGCATATAAGGCGTTGTCGGTACCGAACGCGCCGGCCTTGGTAACGATGCCGGGACGATGGCCCTGGCGGGAAACGGTCGGGCGGGCGAAGGCGACGCCGGCTTCGATTTCGGTCAGCAGTTGCAGGCTGTCGATGCCGACGGTGGTCAATATGGCCCGCGCCGTCTCGCCGCCCGTGGCGATCAGGCCGCCGACCTTGGCGAAGTGCGGTTCGACCAGCACGGCGAGCATGGTCGAGAGTTGCGCGCCCTCTTGGGGATCGAACGCTTGATCGCGGCCGATGCGCAGCAGCAGGTCACTCCAGCCGTCCAGTTGCTCGCCAATGCGCGTTTGCCAGAGCGACCAATCGCCGTGGGTTGTACCCTGACGAAGGACTTCAGGCGGTATAACCAGTTCGCTGACGCCGCCACGCTCTTTGAGCCGCTCGCATTGCCGCTCGCAGACGCCGGAGAGGCTGCCGACAAGGATCAGAATCGGCGCCTGGCTTTTTTCGAGGGCCGCAGGTTCGACAGCCGTGAACTGTGCTTCGGATAAATCAGGAAGACTGGCGATTTCCCGTGCCAGACCACCCGAACCGATCCAGAACAGCGGCTGATCCATCGACGCGGTCAAGCGAGCGAGGGTCAGCAGGTCGTCTTCGGTCTGCGCATCGACGATCAGCGCCTGCGTGCCATTGCCGGCAATTTCAGCAATGTGCCGCTCGAGCGCTTTTTCGTTGCCGCGCAAGGTGTCGAGGTCGAGCTTCGCGGTGCTCAGGCCTGCGGCAATCAGCATCGCTTCGACATCAGCCGGACGGTCGGCGTTTTCCAGTTTCCAGGTGTCGGTGGTTTCCAGCGGCTGGCCGTTGACGAACACGCGACCGCCGCGCAACGTGCGCCCGGTGGCCGGGAACGCCGGGGCGACGATGGCCAGGCCGGCCAACGGTTGCAGGGCGGCAACCTCAGCCGCCCAGTTGCCGCGCAGCGTCGAATCGATTTTTTTGTACAGCCGTTGCCCGGGTTTGTGCAGCGCTTTGAATGCCGCGACCGTGCGCTCGGCAGCCCGTGCGGGTGGGAGGCGCCGAGTGTCCGTATCCGCGGCAATCACTTGAGCGTCAGCCTCGTCATTCAGGGGGTCGAGGGTAACGACCGTTTGCATCCCCACGCCGGCAAAGCCGATGGCGCAATCTGCCGCGCCGGACAGATCGTCAGCGATGATCAGAATCCTCATCGCAAAGCCTCCTGCTTTTGAGGTTCGATCCCCGGTTCAGGTATGACGACAGGATTGCGCTGCTGCACGCGTTTGGCGACGGCAGCGGTGAGTAACGGCGCGAGGATCGCGGTGACCACGACGCAGGCGGCTACCAGTATGGTCGCGCTCTTGGCCGCTTCGGCGTACACCGGGTTGGCTGCCGCAATCAGCGCAGGGACGGCGGCGGCATTCCCGGCGGTGGTGGCTGCGGCAACACCCGCGACGCCCGTGCCACCGGTCAAACGATCGGCGAAGAACAGCGGAATGCCGGTCAGCACAACCACCGCAACGCCCATGCCGAGACCCAGCAAACCGGCCTGCCAGACGTTATGCAAGTCCAGGCTGGCGCCGAGTGCAAGGGCAAAAAACGGGATCATCACCGGGACGGCCTTGGCCAGAAAGTCGCGCATGTCACGGTCGAGGTTTCCCAGCAACATACCGAGGGCCAGTGGCAGGATGCTGCCCACCAGCGTCGGCCAAGGGAAAGCCGACAGGCCGGCGATGCCCAAGGTGACCATGGTCAGAAAAGGCCCGGACTCCAGGGACATGACCGAATAGGCGCCGACGTCTTCGGATCGACCGTATTGCCCCATCAGCGCCATGTACAAGCCGCCATTGGTGTCGTTCATCGCGGCGACGACCGCCAGCGTTGAAATGCCGGCGAAGAGGCCAGACGAGATCGGCTGCTCGCCGAGAAAATGCCCGAGCACAATGCCGATAAGCACGGCGATGCCGACTTTGGTGATAAGCAGCGTGCCGCCTTTCTTCAGCAGATAAGGCGTGGCCTTGATATTGATGCTCGCGCCCATGCAGACGTAGAACACCGCGAGGATGGGTAACGCCCCGGTGAACAGCGCATTGGTGAAAGAGCCGAAAAACTTCGGTGTGTCAGGAAGGAATGTAGCCACCAGTGAGCCAATCAGCAGCGGGACAATCATCATGCCGCCAGGGATGCGTTCAATGGTGCGCTTGATAGGAATTTGGGCCACGAGGGTCTCCTTTTATAATTGTTTGGTAAGACGTACTTCACCTCGAAACTGACTGATTCGATCATTTGGTGATTGAGTCAGTCAAAATAATCTTAGGCTTTCGATCTTAATTGCGCAAATCAATCATTCAAATGATCGTTTTGATCATTTATGGAGGAAACCTGTTTTTTCAAAAATACCTTTGCCAGCCACCTCAGTAGCCGCCCCCCATATACAGAAAAGCGGCAAGGTCGCGCATTCACACACCCCAAAAAAAATGCCCAAACCTCCCGGCCTGAGCATTTTTTTGACCCTGATCACCCAACATTCCCAAAAAACCTCGACTCTATGTAAGCCTCCAACCATCGGACGCAGCATCAATTCGCTACTAAACTCGGGACAAGCGTGTTCAGGTGCAGGATTATAGCCAGCACGTATCGCCCAACCGGCGGCCAGGTACTCAACAATAGCCAGCCCACTTTAGAGGGCATTACCCAATGGATAGCAGAACCCTACGCAACCTCATGCGCATTGTTCAGACCGGCTCATTGTCGGCGGCGGCAGAGCATTCCTGTTTAACCGTGCAGGCGTTGGCCGCGCAGTTGAACAAGGTCGAAGAACAGTTCGGTTTTCGGTTGTTTCGTCGCTCCAACAAGGGGTTGACCCTGACCACGCAGGGCACGGAACTCACGCCTTACATGGACAAGGTGTTGGTTGCCACGCGGCAACTGGAAGAAAAAGTCGCCGCGTTGAAGGTGCCTGGGCAGCGCACGCTCAAGGTAGCGCTGAACACGACGCTGTCGGCTGACTTCAATCGGCGAATGATCGGACGCCTGATTGAGGTGTTTCCCGACTATCAGCTGGAATTCAGCTACGCCGAGTCGATGGAAAACCTCAGCAAGCTGAAGAACGAAGACTTTGACCTGGCGGTGCTGATTGGTCCGCAGAAGCCGGGATTGCCCAGCATCATCCTGCCCGAGGTCCAGGTGCAGGTGGTTGGTGCGCATTGCGGTCAGGAACATGATCCGCTGGTGCTGCTCGGCAACAAGTTTCAGGTGCGTCCGGCAGACGATTGTCCGTATTCCCACAGCTTCTTGCGCTTTCTCGACGCGGGTCTGGGCAATTACGAGTCGGGCAAGCGGATGGTCTATTCGTGCAGCGAAACCCTGACGCTGTCTTTGATCACCCAGATGGACGGCCTTGGCATGGTTTCGCGGGATGCAGCCCAGCGCAATGGCCTGACGATTTTCCCCGGCTTCGAGGATGCCCTTGAAGTGCGGCTGGCGATCAATAATCCTGAGTTGTCGGGCCAGGCTTTGCACGATGTGGTCGACCTCCCGCTACATGAACGAGCCGAGCGCAATGTACGCAGCCGTTCCCACCGCAACGGAGAGAAAGAGGTTTTTGCTGAAATACGCACATAACAACGTCGGAATCGCGGCATAAAATTCCGGGCGATCGAGCTGCACGTGCTGATCCTTGATCAACAACGGCGTGAGGCTGATTGCAGCGACGATCGCCACCGGCAGGTATTCCAGCGCCCGGGCGACGAAGGGCGGCCAATGGTCAGTGTTCACTTGCAGCGGCAATGCGCGCGGCAGGAAGGTCACGGCCATCATCAGCACAACGACCAGAATCAGGAACGTTTGGTCAGGCATACGCCCACCCCGCAGCCCACAAATGTGGCGATGAATACGTTGAAGGGCGAGCTGCCGACCAGGCTCAGCACGCCCATGCAGGCGACGGCGGCCAGTGCGGCGATGAGTTTGTTACGCGTGTTGCACAGCGACACCAGCACGTAGAGCATCATCGCGGTCAACGCGTAGTCGAGCTGATACTGGATCAAGTGCGCCGCATACTGCGCGCAAATCGCCCCCAGCAAACCGCCGAGCACCCATGAGGTGTGGCAATACAGATTGAAACCGATCAGGTAACGCACGTTGACGGGCGAGCCTTTGCCCAGTTTGACGCTGTGAAAAGCGAATGACTCATCGGTCAGCCCACCCGCGTAACACCAGCGCTCCATTCGGCTGAGGCCCATCGCCTGCAACGCCTTGGCCATGTAGACCGACATCAGCATGTGCCGCGCGTTGATCAGAAACGTGGTGAGGATGATGGTGGTCAGCGACGCACCGCTGGAAATCAGCGCGAGGGCGGCGAACTGCGAAGCGCCGGCATACACGAACAGGCACATGGCGACCGGCAACCACACAGGCAACCCGGCATTCACCGCCATCAAACCGAACACAAACGACACCGTGAAGTAACCCGCAACCACCGGGCTGGCTTCAGCGAAGGTGCGCGAAGCGTGCGGCTCGACCATCAGCGGCTGGCTGCTGGACGTCTCATTCATAGGTCCCTCTCAAATGTTCTTTCGCCCCGCGGCTCGCAAAAACCCTGGGCACTCCAGAAGCGCTGGCCGGCAAGGTTAGCATCGTCGACAAACAGGAACATCCGCAGCACGCCCACGCGCTTCATGTCTGACGACGCTGCTTCAACCAGGCGTTGACCGACGCCTTGGCTGCGGTAATCCGGGCTCACGGCGAGGTGGTTGATCGTGCCGCGACTGCCGAGCATTCCGCCCAACACCGCGCCGACGATTTCGCCGCTGACGTCCAGTGCGATAAACGCGGTGGTGGTCTTCTGCACCAGCACACTGCGCAGGCATTTGGCGTCCTGCCATTCACAGAAAGACACTTCTTCGAATTGCCGAAAGAAGCGTTCCAGGCGCTGTGCATCCTTGGCCGTGGTGCGCCGCAGCATCACCGGTGCGGGGCACTCGGCGAGGCTGGTCACGGTGTTGTACTGTTCAGCGAACAATGTCGAAAGCGGTCCCGGGCCGCGAGAAAGAGATCGCCAGAATCTGCCGGTACGCCATGTCGTGAGAATGGGTATTGCGTGCCGGTGTCACGTAGTGACGCATGTCGCGATCGAGAAAGTAGGTGGTGTCGAGGATTTCCTGATACGTCGTCGAGGCCAGGTGCTCCTGGTTTTCCGTGTCGTACAAACGGCTCTCTGCCCCTTCAACGTTATTGCGTCCCCAGAAGTGCACGCCGCTGAACGGATAACCGTCGCAGTGAATACCTTCCGGGGTGATTTCCAGTTGTTTGCCGGGCTTGATCTCGATGCGGATCTGATGAATCTGGCATTGCCAGATTTCGTCGTGCAACTCAGGTGGCAAAACGTTTTTGTACACTTCGAAGTCGGTGTCGATCAGGCTGCGCATCACCGGCGAACTGATGATTTCATCAGAGAAGTCCTGGAAGTGCCGAACCATCCCGCCAACGTAACTGTTGTTCGCCTTGGACTGAACATAGGCGCGGTGTTCCAGCTGCTTCAGATCGCGCGTGACCGGGTTGTACTCGAAATCGCTGTAGCGACGGTAGCGCATGCCCGCCTCGGACTGTCCGTAGTAACTGTCCGGCTCCATGTTTTCCCAGCTATTGGTCAATCTGACGAAATCGTTGAAATGACCGAAAAGATTGAAGTCAGCACCCCGGACGTTCGCATATTTGTCACGCCGTAGAAATTCGCCCACTTCTTTGTTCAAAACGATCATTTTAAAAATCTCCGTGCATTTAGCTGCCTAATCTAGAGAGCACAGGATTTACGTCCATGAGAAAGAATTTGAGGCATATCAAGCGCTGCTTGAAACGGAGCATGACGTTGCTTTAGTTTGACTTTTTACGATCGAAAATGGCCTTTTTATGCGTTTTTCAACGGTTCTCAGGCGAAAAAAACCCCGAGCCAGTCGGGGTTCTTTAGTGAGTGTTGAACACTCAGTCGATCATCAGAAGATGTTGATCGGGTAATCCACGAACACACGCACTTCGTTACCGCTGACGTTGTACTCGCTGGATTTCTGCGAGACACGCAGGATCGAGCTGCGCAGTTTCACGCTCAGGTCTTTGGCCGGGCCGCTTTGCACGACGTACTTGAACTGGTTGAAGATTTCACGCTCGGTGCCGCCTTCGCTGGTGGACGTGGTGATGTTGTCACCGCGCACGTAGGCGAAGTTGTAGCTCAGGCCAGGAACGCCGAATGCGGTGAAGTCCAGGCCGTAGCCCAACTGCCAGCTGCGCTCGTCTTCGGCGTTGAAGTCAGACCAGTAGGAGTTCGCCAGGTAGATGGTGTTGCCGCCGTCGCCGACACGACCTTGGTCCTTCTGGTAACCGCCGTAGGCGTAGCCCAGATTGCTGTCGCCGGTGCTGCGCTGGTGCGCGAGGGTGAACGAGTGCGGGCCGGTGGCGAAGGTCGCCGCCAGGCTCCAGATTTTGTTGTCGTCGCCGGTGGCGCCGCTTTCGCGGACGTAGGAATCATCCAGCTTGGTGCGATAGCCGTTGAAGTCCAGGGTCAGGGACTGATCCTTGTCGATCGGGAACACGTAGTTGGCGTTCACGTATTGCTTCTTCAACACGTCTTCAACGTCGGATGCGTACAGCGCCGCCTTGAATTGTTCGGTGAACTGGTAGCTACCGCCCAACACGTTGATCGACTTCAGGCCACCACTGTCACGGCCTTCAGCGCTTTTGCGCGATTCGGCGGTGAAGCGACCGGCGTTCAGCTCCAGGCCTTTGATCTCCTTGGAGGTGATCAAGGTGCCGGTGTAGCTTTCCGGCAGCAGGCGCGAGTTGTCGTAGCTCAGCACCGGCAGGGCCGGCATCTGGTCGCCGTAGGTCAGCGTGGTGCTGGAGACACGGAATTTGACTGCTGCACCGCCTTTGGACAAGTCGTCAGCCGCGTTGCCGCTGTCGCCCTTTTTAAAGAAGTCGATGCCTTGTGCGCCGGTGCGACCCTTGCCGCCATCCAGACGCAGTGCGTACAGACCGAAAGCATCCACACCGACACCGACGGTGCCTTGGGTGAAGCCGGACGAGAACGTGCCGATGGCCGCTTGGCCCCATTCGGCTTTGTCCGCACGACCGTCTTTGTAATCACGATTGATGTAGGCGTTGCGCAGCAGCACTTTGAGGCTGCTGTCTTCAACAAACCCCTTGGATTCGGCCTGGTCGTTAGCCATGGCCTGTGTAGCGCTCAACATCCCCAGAGCGATCAAGCTGATTCGCTTATTCAACATTTTGTTTTTTTCCTTATTACCGGTTGATACGCGCTGTGTCGAACGGCTGAAACGGCGCTATCGCACTCTTTTTTCACCCCAAAACAAAAAGGCCCGCCCACGAAGAAATCGTGGCGGGCCTTTTTATTATTTTATGAGTCATGGCGGTTAGCCACAGGCGTTGGGCGCGATCGTAGCCGCGCCCAGAAGGCTGTGTCAATTTGATGAATCGTCTATCCATAGGCGAAAAACATCTAAGCGGACGGAGCAAGCCAGGACGCGAACGCTTGCGGCTTACCAAGCCAAGGGCTGATATCGACCACCGTGAAATGACCATTTTGCTCCAACGCCAAGGTCGGAAAACCTTGACCACCGACACGGGCCAGCAATGCGCGGCTGTCCTTGATGTGGCGATCCGAGTCGGTGCTTATGAAGGCTGACGCAAAGGCATCAGGCTCAAGACCAATCTCTTTTGCCAGCTCAAATAACACCGCCTCATCGGCAATCCGCCTCCCTTCCACGTAATGGGCGGTTTGCAAACGCCCCAGCAACTCAAGCCCACGGCCGGCGATGTGTTCGGCGGCCAGCACCGCAGCGATTGGCGGGGTGGAATCGAACACCGCCGTGTCGTCGCGTAGCAAACCTTCGAAATACGCTTCGCCAAATGGCTGGCCGGTGTACTCGGCGATTCGGCGGTCGTGGGGCATCACATAGTTGCGCAATTGTGGCGAAACGGCTTTGCGGTTGGCACCGCTCATCATGCCGCCACCGTGGGCGATCACCGGCAACACGCCTTGAGCGGCGTGCACCAGCGGTTTGGCGCCGTAGCACCAGCCGCACAAAGGGTCGTAGATGTAGTGAAGGATCATGGAAAGACTCCGGCAATCAATCAGGGAAACTCAGTGCCGGCAGACTAATCCTCGGACCGTTGCGGAAAAACGCTGGAATGGCGTTCAGTCTGTTTCATGAATCGGTCGAATAGCCTCGCCAAGCCTCTGTAGCAATCTCGACACAACTTGAAACAATCGAACAACGAAGCTTTTCAAGAATAATTAACGGAAGTAAATAACAAGCATTACCATTCGCACCCTCGAATTCTTCTACCCTTTCGGATGCGCTTCAGATGCCTGCCCCCTTCCGCCTTATGCCCGTCACCCTTGGGTTTTCTGCTTTTCTGTCTGCCGGATTCACTTGCGCCGCGACCACCGTTTTACCCGAAACCTCGATCAGTGCCGAAGCGGAGGCCGACGATCCGCGAGTAAAGGAAACCAGCACCGCCACCCGGACTGCGACTCCGGTGCGCTACGTGCCACAAGCCATCGACTCGATTAAAACCTCGAACGTCTCGGATTACGGCACCAATGATCTGGGCACTGCATTGAGCGGCATCCCCAACGTCAGCAGCGGTGCAGACACCCGTTTCGACAGCCTGCGCATCCGCGGTTTCGATGCGAGCAACGACTTCTACCTCGATGGCATTCGTGACGACAGCCAATACGTGCGCGACTTGCACAACATCGAGCGTATCGAAGTCCTCAAAGGGCCGGCCGCAGTGTTATATGGGCGTGGCAGCCAGGGCGGGATCGTCAACCGGGTCAGCAAACTGCCCGAGTTCGGCCGCCGTTCGACCATCGAAGCCCAGGGCGGCAGCGATGATTTACGCAGCCTTTATGCCGACCTCAGCACCGATCCGTCCGAGAACATCAGCCTGCGCCTGAACATGGGCAACATGGATCAGAACAGCTTTCGCGAGGGTGTCAGCGGCAACCGCCAACTGTTCGCGCCGTCCATGAGCTGGCAATTGACGCCGGACCTGAACTGGTTGGTGCAATACGAATACAGCCGTTACAACCGCACGCCGGATCGCGGTATTCCTGGCGTAAACGGGCGCCCGGCAGACGTAGGACGCGATACGACCTACGGCAGCGAGCACGATTTCATCGACGACAAGTCGCAATCCCTGCGTTCCAAACTCAGCTATGAACTGAGCGACAACTGGCAGCTGCGCCACACCCTGGGCGTGTTCAAGCTCGACAGCGATTTCGACAACACGTACCTGACCGGTTACACCCCGGCCACCAACAAGGTCACGCGTCAGCATTGGCAGCAAGACCTGACCACCCGCAATGTCTACAACAACGTCGAACTGGAGGGAGGTTTCGACACCTTCGGCCTGGAGCATCGCCTGCTGACCGGCATCGAGATCGGCAGCCAGCGCCGCGATCCGACCCTTTACAACGCGGCCACTTCCGGGCCGGGCAGCTCGCCGGTGCCGGCGCTGGACCTGTACAACCCGAATCGCGATCTGCGGCATACCGGCCGCATGCAGGTGTCCAGCGACAACCACACCGAAGTCGAAAGCCGTGCGGTGTACGTGCAGGATCAATTGCGTCTGAACGATCAATGGCAACTGCTGGCCGGTTTGCGCTACGACACGTTCGACATCGAATCGACCAACAAGCTGCGCGACATTTCCGAAGACCGAGACAGCCACAGCACAAGCCCGCGTGTAGGCCTGGTCTGGACGCCGCTGCAGAATCATTCCTTCTATGCCTCCTGGACCAAGACGTTCTCGCCAGTGGGCGGCGGCTTGATCGGCATCACGCCCGGCGCGGCCGGTAACAGCAACGACTTGAGCCCGGAGCTGACCAAGCAGAAGGAAATCGGCGTGAAGAGCGACTGGCTCGACGACCGCCTGAGCACCACCCTGGCAATCTACGAACTGGAACTCTACAACCGCCGCACCAGCGATCCCCTCAACCCGACCGTCACCTTGCTCTCGGGCTTGCAACGTTCCCGCGGGATCGAGCTGACCGGCACCGGTAAAATTGCCGGCAACTGGTACGTGCGCGGTGGCGTGAGCGTACAGGACGCGACGGTCGAGAAGGACAACAACGGCTTTGAAGGCAAACGCATCAGCAACGTGGCCAAGCACAACGGCAGTCTGTTCCTGACCTGGAAACCGGAAATGGGCTGGTATGCGGAAACCGGGTTGACCCTGGTCGGCCAGCGTTACGCCGATAACCTCAACACCGTCGTGCTGCCGGGTTATGGCCGTTGGGATGCACTGGCCGGATTCCGGCAGAAGGATTGGGACTTGCGTGCGGCACTGAACAACATCAGCGACAAGACCTATTACTCGTCGGCCACCAGCGCCGCGCAGATTCAACCCGGCGAACCGCGCAGCCTGGTGGTGACGGGGACCTACAGCTTCTAAACACTGCTGATGTGTTCCCACCAATCACCTGTAGGAGCGAGCCTGCTCGCGATGGCGGCGGGTCAGTCAACGTTAATGTGACTGCCAGGC
>NZ_JASCOM010000219.1:0-9871 GCF_029959925.1 Pseudomonas sp. PS02303 | reverse complement strand
GCTCGCGAAAGCGGTGTGTCAATCAACATTGATATCAGCTGATCCACCGCATTCGCGAGCAGGCTCGCTCCCACAGGGTTATGCGGTGATGATTTGGTTTGCCGCTCAGTTCAGACACTGCGCGCCGGCCTTGGCCACTTGCGCATCCTGCTCGGCCTTGACGCCGGACACGCCGACCGCGCCGATCACCTGGCCATCGACGATGATTGGTACGCCACCTTCCAGGGACGTCAGCAACGGCGCGGACAAAAACGCGTAGCGTCCACCGTTGACCATCTCTTCATAGCCTTTCGATTCCCGTCGGCCAAGGGCTGAGGTGCGGGCCTTTTCGGTCGCGATGTAGGCGCCGATCGGGGCGCAACCGTCGAGGCGCTCCAGGGCCAAAGGATGGCCTCCGTCGTCGACAATCACGATGGTCACGGCCCATTGATTATTCTGTGCTTCGTTGCGTGCGGCGCTGAGAATCCGGCTGACTTCGGTCTGGCTGAGGACGGCTTTGCTTTTCATGGGGATACTCCGGGGTTCGATGAGGGCAACGCGGCTTCGACCAGTTCGATCCAGTGGCGCACAGGGGTTCGGCCCGCACCGTCAAGGTGGGACTGACAGCCGATATTGGCCGTGACAATGACTTCGGGATGACCGCTTTCCAGCGCATTGAGCTTGTTGTCGCGCAGTTGCCGGGACAGCTCCGGTTGGGTCAGCGAATAGGTGCCCGCCGAGCCGCAACACAGGTGACCGTCGGGAACGAACGTGAGGTTGAAACCCAGGCGCGTCAGCAGCGCCTCAACCGCACCGCCGAGTTTCTGTGCGTGCTGCAAGGTGCAGGGGCAATGGAAGGCCAGGCGCTGGTCGCTGTGGATGCCGAGCTGGTCCAGCGGCTCCTCGCCCAACACTTCAACCAGATCCTTGGCCAGTGCGCTGACCTTTCTGGCCTTCTCGGCATACGCCGGATCGGTGCTGAGCAGGTGGCCGTAGTCTTTGATGAAGGCACCGCAACCGCTGGCGGTTTGCACGATGGCCTCGGCGCCTTGTTCAATGCTCGGCCACCACGCGTCTATATTGCGGCGCGCGCGATCAAGGCCGGCCGCCTGGGCGTCCAGGTGATAATCGACCGCGCCGCAGCAACCGGCCTCGCGCGCCGGTGTCACGCTGATCCCCAGTCGATCCAGGACACGCGCGGTGGCCGCGTTGGTGTTCGGCGACAGACTCGGCTGCACGCACCCTTCGAGCATCAGCACCTGCCGGGTGTGGCGGGCGGTCGGACGTTGTTTGGCCGGATACACACGGCGCGGCAGCTTGGCTCGCAGCGTGTTGGGCAGCAGCGCACGGAACACCTGGCCGCTGCTGAGCAGCGCTTTGAACAACCCCGGGTTGGGTACGACGCTGCGCAAGCCTTCGCGCAACAAGCGTTGGTCGAGTGAACGCGGCACAGCCGCATCGACCACCGCGCGGCCGATGTCGAGCAAGTTGTGATAGTCGACGCCCGAGGGGCAGGTGGTTTCGCAGTTACGGCAAGACAGGCAGCGATCCAGATGCTGTTGGGTCTTCTGGGTGACCTCGTTGCCTTCCAGCACCTGTTTGATCAGGTAGATGCGCCCACGCGGCCCGTCCAGTTCATCGCCGAGCAGTTGATAGGTCGGGCAGGTGGCGTTGCAGAAACCGCAGTGCACACACGTGCGCAGGATGCTTTCGGCTTCTTCGGCGCGGGGCAGTTGGCGGGCCTGTTCGCTCAAGGTGGTCTGCATGGGTCAAAGCTCCGCGTACAGGCGACCGGGGTTGAAGATGCCCCGTGGATCGAGTTGGTCCTTCAAGTTGCGGTGATAGCGCATCAGCGCGTCCGGCAACGGTTGGAAGGGGCTGTCGATCAGGCCGTGGCTGTAGCAGGTCACGTGCCCGCCGACTTCAGCGACGACCTTGCGGATGAACGCCGCTTCGGCATCGGATTTGAGCCAGCGCTGGGCGCCGCCCCAGTCGATCATTTGCAGGCCGGGCAGGGACAGTCGAGGCGTGTTGTGCGGGACCGACAGGCGCCACAGCGGCTGGTCTTCATCAAAGAAGCTCAGTCGATGTTCGTTGAGATCCGCCCAATACGAAGCGTCCAGCACTTCGCCACCCAAGCGGTCATGCGCCGCTGCCACCGAACCTTCGCCACCTTCAAGCCGCAAGTGCAGGCGCTGACCGTCGTGGCACGCGGCGCTGATCGGCAGCGGTTGCTGGCCCCATTCGGCGAGGCGCAGCAAGGCACGATCGCTGTCCATTTCCAGGCTGATGCTTAACGCTTGCCGAGGTTTCGGCAGCACTTTCAGCGAGACTTCAGTGATCACACCCAGTGCGCCATAACTGCCGGCCATCAAGCGCGACAAATCGTAGCCGGCGACGTTTTTCATGACTTCGCCGCCGAAGCGCAAATGCTTGCCGTGGCCGGTGATGACCCGTGTCCCGAGCACAAAGTCTCTGACCGAGCCTGACCACGGGCGCCGCGGCCCGGACAGTCCACTGGCAATCATCCCGCCCACGGTGGCGCCGTCTCCGAAGGAGGGTGGTTCGCAAGGCAACATCTGCTGTGCCGCATCCAGCACATCGGCCAGTTCTGCCAACGGCGTGCCGCAGCGTGCGGTGATCACCAATTCGGTCGGGTCGTAGCTGACGATGCCTCGGTGGCTGCGGGTGTCGAGCACTTCGCCCGCCGCGATACGGCCCAGAAACGCTTTGCTGTTGGCGCCCTGGATCCGCAGGGGCGTGGCGTTTTGCAGGGCCTGATTAACCTGGTCCAGTAGCGCGCCGCTGTCATCGATGTCGTGTTTGCTGCGCATCAGAATCGCTCCAGATCAGGGAAGGGCATCTGACCCAGGTGAACGTGCATCGCGCCGAATTCGGCGCAGCGATGCAGCGTCGGAATGTTCTTGCCAGGGTTGAGCAGGCCGCCCGGATCGAACGCGGCTTTGACGGCATGAAACAGGGTCAGCTCGTCGCTGTTGAACTGCGCGCACATCTGATTGATTTTCTCGCGGCCGACCCCGTGTTCACCGGTGATGCTGCCGCCGACTTTCACGCACAATTCGAGGATCTTGCCGCCCAGGGCTTCGGCGCGGTCGAGTTCGCCGGGTTGGTTGGCGTCGAACAGAATCAGCGGGTGCATGTTGCCGTCACCGGCATGGAAAACGTTGGCCACCCGCAGGTCGTATTCAGCCGACAGCGCGGCAATCGCCTGCAGTACGCCGGGCAGCTCGCGGCGCGGGATCGTCCCGTCCATGCAGTAATAATCCGGCGAGAGGCGGCCCACTGCCGGGAACGCATTCTTGCGCCCGGCCCAGAAGCGCACGCGTTCCGCCTCATCCCTGGCCTGGCGGACTTCGGTGGCGCCGGCCTGTTCCAGCACCTGGCGCACACGGTCGCAGTCATCGTGGACGTCGGCTTCGACGCCATCGAGCTCGCACAGCAGAATGGCTTCGGCGTCGACCGGATAACCGGCGTGAATAAAATCTTCTGCGGCGCGAATGGCCAGGTTGTCCATCATTTCCAGACCGCCCGGAATGATGCCGGCGGCAATAATGTCGCCGACTGCACGACCCGCCTTTTCGACGGAATCGAACGCTGCCAGCAGCACCTTGGCGGTTTGCGGTTTGGGCAGCAGTTTGACCGTGACTTCGGTGATCACCCCCAGCATGCCTTCAGAACCGGTAAACAACGCCAGCAGGTCAAACCCGGGCGAGTCGAGCGCTTCGGAGCCCAGGCTCAGGTGTTCGCCATCGACGGTGAGGATGTCGACCTTGAGCAGGTTGTGCACGGTCAGACCGTATTTCAGGCAATGCACGCCACCGGCGTTTTCGGCCACGTTGCCGCCGATTGAACAGGCGATCTGCGAGGAGGGGTCCGGCGCGTAATACAGGCCGAACGGTGCGGCGGCCTGGGAAATCGCCAGGTTGCGCACACCCGGTTGAACCCGCGCCGTGCGTGCGGCGGGGTCGATGTGCAGGATGTTGTTGAAACGCGCCATCACCAGCAGTACGCCTTTTTCGAGCGGTAGAGCACCGCCGGACAAACCGGTGCCGGCGCCGCGAGCAACCACCGGGACGTGAAACTCATGGCAGAGCTTGAGCACACCCTGGACTTCGTCGATATGGCGCGGCAGCACCACCAGCATCGGCGTAGTGCGGTAAGCGGATAGTCCGTCGCATTCATACGGCTTGAGTTCTTCGCGCTGATGCAGGACTTCCAGGTCCGGCAGGCGAGCGCTCAGTGCCTGGAGCAGGGCGGCTCTGTCGACATCAGGCAGAACGCCGTCGACGCGTTCATCGTAGAGGATGTTCATAGGCGGTTCACGACCCTCCGTTTGTTTTTATTAGAGGTCTGTTTGCGGTGAAAGCTCACTTGCATCATTGGCCTGACGCGACCTACTGTCCATGTGTTGTTTGAGTGGTCGAACCAGTTCTTCAGGGGTTGTTTCCCCGTTTTTGAGAAAAATAACTGCCTATACATAAACTTAGGGTTGTATTCGAACGTGACGGGTTTTGCCGGTGAGGCTGGTCATACCAGTGGGAGATTCGATGGAGAGTGAGAAAGTGACCCGTAATCCTCAAGTCGCAGACGTGGTCTGTGAGCGCATAGAACGCCTGATCGTCGACGGGGTCCTCAAGACCGGGCAATTGTTGCCTTCGGAACGGCGCCTGACCGAAAAACTCGGCGTCTCGCGCACGGCGCTGCGCGAGGGCCTGAAGTTGTTGCGCGCCCGGGGGATTATCAAGACGGAGCAGGGCAAGGGATCCTTTGTCGCTGATCTGTCGGGCCACGGCGCCGCATCGCCGCTGATGCATTTGTTCAGCTCACAACCGCGCACACTTTACGATTTGTTCGAGGTGCGCAGCCTGCTTGAGGGGGAGTCCGCTCGCCTGGCCGCCTTGCGCGGGACCGAGGCGGATTTTGTCCTCATCACCCGCAGCTATGAAGCGCTGCTCGATGCCCGCACGCGGTCGATGGAAGCGAGCGAACACGCCCGGCTCGATCATGCCTTTCACCTGGCGATCTGCGAGGCCTCGCACAACCCGGTGCTGGTGCAAACCTTGCGCTCGCTGACGGACTTGTTGCTCAACACCGTGTTCGCCTCGGTCAACAACCTCTACCACCGCGCACCGCAAAAACGCCAGATCGACCGTCAGCACGCCCGGCTCTACAACGCCGTGACCGGCCGCATGCCGGAGCAGGCGCGCAAGGCGGCGATCGCGCACATCCAGAGCATCTGCGAGAACCTCAGGGAAATCGAAAGCGAGGAGCAGCGTCTGGTCCGGGCCACGCTGCGCCTGGAAGGGTGGGCGTGAGGCCTGCCGTTTTTGAGTGATGGCCTTTTACTATTGCTGGCAACGCTCTAGAATTCGCGGCCGCCCTCTGGTGTGGAGGCGCAATGCCATCATTTAAAGGAGTTGTCATGCAATTTGGGAAAATTCTAGGGTTGGCCTTGGTGCTCGGGCTAAGTGGTTGCGCCAGCTTTACCAAAGACGAAGTCGCTCCGGTCAATTTGCCGTCGATGGCCAGTTATTCGAACAAACCGAATGTCTACGTAGACTTCGATTTCTATCAAGGCGAGCCGAAAAGCGCTTCAGCCGTTGAAATGCCACAAGCACGCGACATGCTAAAGCCGGAGCTGCAAAAAGTGCTGACCGATTCCGGTCTGTTCGGTCGCGTCACACTGGACGAGTTCCAGAAGCAGCCGGGTGATTACAACCTGCG
The DNA here is from genome assembly GCF_029959925.1 of Pseudomonas sp. PS02303. Classification (NCBI taxonomy): domain Bacteria; kingdom Pseudomonadati; phylum Pseudomonadota; class Gammaproteobacteria; order Pseudomonadales; family Pseudomonadaceae; genus Pseudomonas; species Pseudomonas sp. PS02303. The sequence goes on along the minus strand of NZ_JASCOM010000219.1, from coordinate 4,147 downwards.
CTTGAAGGTTTACAACCATCCACCGGGCGGTGGTCAGATGGTCATGGCCTTTATCAGTGGCCTGACGTTTACCGTCATCCCGACACTGGCGACCGACCAATACACCATGAGCCTGGAGACGCTGGATTCCCAAGGGCAGACGCTGACCAACGCGAGCAACCATGACGGAATCAATACCTGGATGGGCATCTGGTTTGTGCCGTTGATGGCCAACACCCCGAAAGAGGCAATCAGCGATACCTTCAGCCGCCAGGTCAATGCTCTGCTCAAGCAAGTCGTCGAGAGCAAAAGCCTGAAATACTCGGCACTCGATGCACAGGTGCCGCGGGCCTGAAAAAAAAAGAGCCGCACAAGCGGCTCTTTTTTTGCCCTTACTTGAGGGCTTGAATGAACTGCGGGTCGCTGTACAACGTCTTCAGCAAATCACGAACCATCGGGTTGTAGGCATTGGCCGCATTGGGGATCGCAATGGCGCCGAAAAAGCTGCTGTCCCACTGGCGGCTGACATCCTTGGTCGCGTCGTAAACCACCTCGTTGCCCTTGAGCAATGTAAAGCGCGCAGCAAGCTGGCCCGTGCCAGTGCCCATGCCTGCGGTCAGTTCATTCTTGACGACCAGCACATCCAGATGTCGCTGAGCTTGCGGGTTCAGCAGGCCCGCCCGACCCAGTTCTTCGGTAATCGCGTCCTGTATATGTTGCGTGATACTGCCGCTCGGCGAGCTGATCGGGTTGGCCCGGACTGTCAGTGAGCCCTTACCGGCATCCGCCTTGACCTGAGCATTGCTGATCGATTGCAGGGGTGGGGTTTGCTTGAGCTGTTGGACGTTTTCAAAGCTCGGCTCATAACGGGTCATGGTCACGCCACAACCTTGCAGCAGCAGGGCGAACAGAGGGACCAACAATAGAAGTTTTTTCACGGCGTTTCCTTACGTGAGTGTTACCGGGGGCAGGATTATCGACTGATGGCATATGGCTAGCAACTCGCTTTTAAACGTCGCTCAGAGAAGCGTTGCGCACATGGCAAGTTGTTTCCCTTAAGTTGATTGGGCTGTCGATTACCCCTGGAAACGGCACGACTGTCGTAAAAACGACCTGTTTACGCTGAACGCGAACCCTGTTCACTTTTCTGTTGAACGAGTGTTCAGCTTCGACTATGTTCGTTCCACCTCCCCGGCTGGTTGCGCGGGCTTGCGTTTCTTCTTTTCGAACGAGGCACTGGCATGCGGTTTTCACCCTTTGTTGAGCGGATTTCTGGCGACGGTGTAGCGGCCTGGGATATTCACAATGCGGCATTTGAAGCCCAGCGCCGCGGTGAGGATGTGATTATTCTCAGCGTCGGCGACCCGGATTTCCCCACCCCCGACTTCATCACCGATGCCGCGATTCATGCGCTGCGTGAGGGTGACACCCATTACACCGAGATCGCCGGTCGCCAGGCTTTGCGGGAAGCCATCGCCGCTCGGTACAGCGTGCTGTTTGACCGTGAGGTGACGGCGCCAAACGTCATCATTTCGGCGGGGGCACAGAACGCGCTGTTCATCACCTCGATGTGCCTGCTCAATACCGGCGACGAAGTGATTGCCCTGGACCCGATGTACGTGACCTATGAGGCAACGCTCAAGGCGTCCGGCGCCACGTTGGTGCGCGTGCCGTGCTCGGCGGATTCAGGTTTCCGGCTCGATGCCGCCGTACTGGCCAAGGCCATCACCCCGCGCACCCGGGCGCTGTTCTTCTCCAATCCGAATAATCCGACCGGTGTGGTGCTCAACCGCGAAGAGCTGCAAGCCATCGCCGACCTCGCCATCCAGTACGACCTGTGGGTCGTGGTGGACGAGGTCTATGAAAGCCTGACCTTCGAACGCGAGCACCTCAGCCTGGCCGCGTTGCCGGGCATGGCCGAGCGCTGCGTGGTGATCGGCAGCCTGTCCAAATCCCACGCGATGACCGGCTGGCGTACCGGTTGGATCGTTGCCGATGAAGCCCTCGTGGCTCACGCCGAAACCCTGGTGTTGAGCATGCTTTATGGTTTGCCGGGCTTTGTCATGGAGGCTGCACTCAAGGCAGTTCAAGCCCATGAAGAGGTGACCCACGGCATGCGCGACATCTATCGCCGTCGTCGCGATCTGGTGGTGACCAGCCTGTCGGATTGCCCGGGAATTTCCGTGCTCACTCCCGATGCCGGCATGTTCGTGCTGGTGGACGTGCGTGACACCGGCCTGACCTCTCTGGAGTTCGCCTGGCGGCTGTTGCGCGAGGCGCGTGTCTCGGTGCTGGATGCGGCGGCGTTCGGCGAGCCGGCCCAAGGCTTTGTGCGGCTCTCGTTCACTCTGGGTGAAGAACGACTGGCCCAGGCCTGCCAGCGCATTCGCGACTTTGTGCGGGTGTTGAAAGGCGAAGCGCCGCGGCCGGTGATCAGCCGTGTGACCTGCGAAGCGGCGGTTGAGCCGGTCAAGGCCAAAACCATGATCGAAGTCGATGGTCTGCACAAACGCTTTGGCAATATCGAGGTCCTCAAAGGCGTTTCCCTTACTGCTCGCGAAGGCGATGTGATCTCACTGATCGGTGCCAGCGGCTCGGGCAAAAGCACCTTGCTGCGCTGCATCAATATGCTCGAAGTGCCGGACCAGGGGCGCATTCTGGTGGACGGCGAAAGCATTCACCTGAACTTCGATCGTCCCGGCACGCCGCTGGTGAAGGACGCCAGGCAACTGGTGCGTATCCGTTCGAGCCTGGGCATGGTGTTCCAGAACTTCAACCTCTGGCCCCATCGCACGGTGCTGGAAAACCTCATCGAGGCGCCGACCCAGGTCCTGCGTGAAAGCCGTGCGGAGGCCACTGAACGGGCCGAAGCCTTGCTCGAACGCGTGGGACTGGCGGCCAAGCGCAACGAGTACCCGGCGTTTCTCTCCGGGGGACAGCAGCAGCGGGTGGCCATCGCCCGGGCCCTGGCCATGCGGCCCAAGGTCATGCTGTTCGATGAACCCACCTCGGCACTCGACCCGGAACTGGTCGGCGAAGTGCTGCGGGTGATCCGCTCGCTCGCGGAAGAAGGCCGGACCATGATCCTGGTGACCCATGAAATGGCTTTCGCCCGCGATGTCTCTTCCCAAGTCGCCTACCTGCACCAAGGGCTGATCGAGGAAACCGGTTCGCCGGACGACGTTTTTGTACACCCACGCAGCGAGCGTTGCCGACAATTCGTCAACGCTCATCAGACTCGCTGAAAACATCATAAAAAGACGGGGAAAAATCATGGGAAATCGACGTTTGGCAAACTGGATGACGGGCGTGGCCTGCGTATTGCTGGCCGGGATGAGCGCGGCACAAGCACAACCTATACGGTTCGCAGTCGCAGCCGAACCCTATCCGCCATACACCGAGAAGCAGGCCAACGGTGAATGGAAAGGCTTTGAAGTCGACCTGATCCACAAGCTGTGCAGCGAAATGAAAGCCGAGTGCGAGATCAAGGAAGTGGCGTGGGACGGGATCATTCCGTCGTTGCTGGCGAAGAAGATCGACGTGATTTTCTCGTCGATGTCGGTGACTGAGGAGCGCGAAAAACAGATCGCCTTCAGCAAGGCGTATTACGACTCAGTGATTGCGATTGTCGGGCCGAAAGGCACATCGGTGAAAACGTATCCGGATGACCTCAAGGGCAAAATCATCGGTGTGCAGAACTCGACGGTGAGCGCCAGTTACCTCAAGCAGTACTACGAAAAAATCGCTGACGTGAAGTATTACGACACCCAGGACTCGGCCAACGCCGACCTGATTGCCGGTCGCATCGACCTGATGATGGCGGACGGCACGGCGATGGCAGCCTTCGTGCAGACCCCGGATGCCCGCAACAGCAACCTGGAATACCTGGGTGCCGTGCCGTATGACCCGATTTTCGGCAAAGGCGTGGGCGCTGGTCTGCGTAAGGATGACGCCGAACTCAAGGCCCGACTCGACAAAGCCATCACCTCTTTGCTGGCCAGCAAAGACTATGACGACCTGTCCCAGCACTATTTCGGTACCAGCGTGAAGCCTGCCTTCTGACGGCCACACGCAAAACAACTCCATGGAATGAAATTTTCCTGAGGAAACACCCATCCCCGTAGGAGCGAGGCTTGCCCGCGAAGGTGCCCTTGAAGCGGCCAAAAGC
>NZ_JASCOM010000218.1:0-9882 GCF_029959925.1 Pseudomonas sp. PS02303 | reverse complement strand
GCTTGCTCCCGCTTGAGTGCGCAGCGCTCACAGGATCTTCAGGGCCGCTGCGCAGCCCGGCGGGAGCAAGCTCCCTCGCCACAGAGAAGCATTCGCGCAGCGTTTCCAAGCGTTACTTGAGGTTGACCTTGGAGTAATCCTGGCGACCAAACGGGCTGACCGAGTAACCCTCGACGTTCTTGCGCGTCAACGCGAACGCCGTCGGGTGGGCCAACGGCAGCCAAAGCGCCTGCTGCTGGATCTGCGCCTGGGCCTGTTCGTAAAGCTTGGTACGCACACCTTGCTCGCCGGTGGTCTTGCCGGCGCTGATCAGCTTGTCCAGGTCCTGGTTGCAGTAGCGGGCGAAGTTAGTGCCGGATTTGACCGCGGCGCAGGAAAACTGCGGCGTGAGGAAGTTGTCCGGGTCACCGTTGTCGCCAGCCCAACCCATGAACAGCAGGTCGTGCTCGCCGGCTTTGGCGCGGCGAATCAGCTCGCCCCATTCGATCACCCGTATTTCGGCCTGGATGCCGATTTCCGCAAGGTCCGATTGCAGCATTTGAGCGCTCAGGCTCGGGTTCGGGTTCAGCAGACTGCCGGAAGGTCGGGTCCAGATGGTGGTCTGGAAGCCGTCCTTGAGTCCGGCCTTGGCCATCAATGTCTTGGCCTTCTCGACGTCATGCGGATAACCGGGCAGGCCTTTGGCGTAGCTCCAGGTGTTCGGCGGGTACGGGCCGTTGGCGGGCTCGGCAGTGTCTTCGAACACGGCTTTGACATAGTTGGCCTTGTCGAAGGCGAGGTTGATCGCCTGGCGCACTTCAGGTTTGTCCAGCGGCGGATGTTGGCTGTTGATGCCGACGAACGCAGTCATGAAGGCGTCAGTCTTTTCCACTTTCAGGGTCGGTTCTTTCAGCGCGGCCTGTACGTCCAGAGGCTTGGGCGACAGGGCGATCTGGCACTCGTTGCGACGCAATTTCTGCAAACGCACATTGGCGTCCGGGGTGATGGCGAAGATCAGCGGGTCCACCGAAGGCTTGCCACGGAAGTAGTCCGGGTTGGCCTTGTAGCGAATCGAGGCATCTTTTTGGAAGCGGGTGAACACGAATGGGCCGCTGCCGATCGGCTGGCTGTTGAGCTTCTCGGGCGTGCCGGCCTTCAGCAGTTTGTCGGCGTATTCCGCGGAATAGATCGAGGCGAAGCCCATACTCAGGGTCGCGAGGAAGGTTGAGTCCGGGTGATCAAGGGTGAAGCGTACGGTCAGCGGGTCCAGTGCGTCGATCTTCTTGATCAGCGCCGGCAACTGCATCGATTGGGCGTGCGGGAAGCCGCTCTGGGCGACCTTGTGCCAAGGGTGCGCCGGGTCGAGCATGCGATCGAAGCTGAATTTGACGTCTTCGGCGGTCAGCTCGCGTGTCGGGCTGAAGTACTCGGTGCGGTGGAATTTCACCTGTGGGTGCAACTTGAACACGTAGGTCAGGCCGTCGGGGCTGACTTCCCAGCTGTCCGCGAGGCTGGCGACCACTTTACCGCTGGCGGTGTCGAAGTCCACCAGACGGTTCATCAGCACATCGACGGACGCGTTGGTGGTGGTCAGCGAGTTGTATTGCACCACGTCGAACCCTTCCGGACTCGCCTCGGTGCAGACGCTTAGGGCGGCGGCATGGGCCAGCGGGCTCAGCAGGAGCGGGGCGAACAACAGCGGTAGGGCAGCGAGGCGCATGGTCGGATTCCTTTACAGATCGAAGGCCCATCTGCAAGTGCAGTCTGGAAAAGGCTTACCCTAGTAGGCTCTTTTGCAAATGACTATCTCCTTTTTCATTTTAAGGAGAGTATGTGCGCTTGTTTTCGGTGATGCGGGCCGAGGAAAACCCGAAATCGGTCGGTTGACCGATTCTCTGCGACGAGCGGTCTTAATCGGCCACAGCCTTTATCCAAGGCGCTCGGCGCCCGAAAAATGGGGAATTTATAAAGTCCGCGCACACGGAATGTTGTTGCTCTCCAGTCTTTCTGGTATAAAGCAGCGCTCTTTTCTAGGGGCCCGGTTCCTTCACTGTAGGTGTAGCCGGTAAGACCTCTAAAGAAACGCGGCGCCTTGCGCCAAATGACTGAGAGATTAAGCGGCCAACCCATGCCGGGTTGGGCATGTGGTTTTAGAGGGCTGAGGCATGTCGAGAGTATGTCAAGTTACCGGTAAGGGTCCGGTGACTGGGAATAACATTTCCCACGCAAACAACAAAACCCGTCGTCGTTTCCTGCCGAACCTGCAGCATCACCGCTTCTGGGTTGAAGAAGAGAAACGTTTCGTGCGTCTGCGCGTATCTGCCAAAGGCATGCGTATTATCGACAAGCGTGGCATCACTGTCGTGCTGGCCGAAATCCGCAAAGCTGGCAAGATCTAAGGGAGCTAATCATGCGTGAATTGATTCGAATGATTTCTAGCGCCGGTACTGGTCACTTCTACACTACCGACAAGAACAAGCGTACTACTCCGGACAAGCTCGAAAAGCGCATGTTCGATCCGCGCGTTCGCAAGCACGTGATGTACAAAGAAGGCAAAATCAAGTAATTGATTTTTCCCTCTTACAAAAAAGGCCCGTATCGCGAGATACGGGCCTTTTTTGTTGCCTGCAGGTTATGGGTTGCCTGTTAGTGCCCCTTCGCGGGCAAGCCTCGCTCCTGCGGTGAGTCGCGTCCGATCTGTAGGCGCGAGGCTTGCCTGCGAAGAGGTCGGCCCGGCTAATACAAATCCTCAGGCCTTCTGTTCAAACGCCACATAAATCTTGCGGCACGGCTCCAGCACTTCCCAGGTGCCCCTGAACCCGGCCGGGATCACGAAGCGATCACCCGCACGCACGGTCTTGCTGTTGCCGTCGTTGTCGCGCAGCACTGAAACGCCCTGAATGATTTCGCAGTACTCATGCTCGGTGAAGTTCACATGCCACTGACCAACAGCGCCTTCCCAAACGCCCGCATTCAACTGGCCGCAAGGGCTGTTGTAGTGGTTGTAGACCACTTGCTCGGGGTCGCCCTTGAGGACTTTTGCCGGGTCCGGCCGATAGCGATCGGGTTGGGTGGTGGCCTGGCTGAAGTCGACGATATCCTGGATGCTCATTGTTGTTATCCCCCGTGATTGCGGCGCGGTTGGTTGGAAAGCCCAAAGTCTATGTTTATTAAAATGAACATCGCAAGGCCGTTTGCCGGCCTTATGTCAAATATATTGAAACTTCACCTGTCGCTGGTTTAGGGTGGCGGTTGCCTTGGGCCGAAAAATCAGGCTGGCTGGGCAGAATTCCTGACAGCGTCCGCGACGATCGTTGGGCGCTCGTATTCAACAAGAGGAGGACACTCGTATGACCACCCTGACTCGTGCCGATTGGGAACAACGGGCTCGCGATCTGAAGATCGAAGGCCGTGCCTACATCAATGGCGAATACACCGATGCCGTCTCCAGCGAGACCTTCGAGTGCATCAGCCCGGTCGATGGCCGTCTGCTGGGCAAGATTGCCAGCTGTGACGCCGCCGACGCCCAGCGCGCCGTTGAAAACGCCCGCGCCACCTTCAATTCCGGCGTCTGGTCGCGCCTGGCACCGACCAAGCGCAAAGCCACCATGATCCGTTTCGCCGGCCTGCTCAAACAGCACGCCGAAGAGCTGGCGCTGCTTGAAACCCTGGACATGGGCAAGCCGATCAGCGATTCCCTGTACATCGACGTTCCCGGCGCGGCGCAAGCCCTGAGCTGGAGCGGTGAAGCCATCGACAAGATCTACGACGAAGTCGCCGCCACCCCGCACGATCAGCTGGGTCTGGTGACTCGCGAACCGGTCGGCGTGGTTGGCGCCATCGTGCCGTGGAACTTCCCGTTGATGATGGCCTGCTGGAAACTCGGGCCGGCGCTGTCCACCGGTAACTCGGTGATCCTCAAGCCATCGGAAAAATCCCCGCTGACGGCCATTCGCATTGCTGCGCTGGCCGTCGAAGCCGGCATTCCGAAAGGCGTGCTTAACGTTTTGCCGGGTTACGGTCACACCGTCGGCAAGGCCTTGGCCCTGCACAATGACGTGGATACGCTGGTGTTCACCGGTTCGACCAAGATCGCCAAGCAATTGCTGATCTACTCCGGCGAATCGAACATGAAGCGCGTCTGGCTCGAAGCGGGCGGCAAGAGCCCGAACATCGTGTTTGCCGATGCCCCGGACCTGCAAGCCGCAGCTGAAGCGGCGGCCGGTGCCATTGCCTTCAACCAGGGCGAAGTCTGCACTGCTGGTTCGCGTCTGCTGGTCGAACGCTCGATCAAGGACACCTTCCTGCCGCTGGTGATCGAAGCACTGAAAACCTGGAAGCCGGGCAACCCACTGGACCCGGCGACCAACGTCGGCGCGCTGGTGGACACCCAGCAGATGAATACCGTGCTGTCCTACATCGAATCCGGCCACGCCGACGGCGCCAAACTGGTGGCTGGCGGCAAGCGTACGCTTCAGGAAAGCGGTGGCACTTACGTTGAGCCGACGATTTTCGACGGCGTAAACAATGCGATGAAAATCGCTCAGGAAGAAATCTTTGGCCCGGTATTGTCGGTGATCGCGTTCGACACCGCCGAGGAAGCCATCGCGATTGCCAACGACACGCCTTACGGCCTGGCTGCTGCGGTGTGGACCAAGGACATTTCCAAGGCGCACCTGACCGCTCGTGCGCTGCGTGCCGGTAGCGTGTGGGTCAACCAATACGACGGCGGCGACATGACCGCACCGTTTGGCGGCTTCAAGCAATCGGGCAATGGCCGCGACAAGTCGCTGCACGCGTTCGACAAATACACCGAGCTGAAGGCGACCTGGATCAAGTTGTAAGCACCACGCAACGAAGATCCCCTGTGGGGGCGAGCCTGCTCGCGATGGCGGTGTGACAGTCAACATCCAGTGTTGAATGTTGTTCCGTTATCGCGAGCAGGCTCGCTCCCACATTGTTTTGTGCGGTGCCAAAAATATCCACAGGAGCGTGGAACATGCGTTGGGCGACTTATTTCGCCGTGTTGGCGTCTGTCTTGAGTGTTGGCCTGGCCCTGGGGGTCAGCATGCCGCTGGTGTCGTTTCGCCTGGAAAGCTGGGGCTACGGCTCGTTCGCCATCGGTGTGATGGCAGCGATGCCGGCCATTGGCGTGCTGCTGGGGGCGAAGATTTCCAGCCATCTGGCCTCGCGTCTGGGCACGGCCAATCTGATGCGTCTGTGCCTGTGGGCCGGGGCAGTGTCCATCGGCTTGCTGGCGCTGTTGCCGAGCTATCCGGTCTGGCTGGTGATGCGCCTGATGATCGGGGTGATCCTGACCCTGGTCTTCATCCTCGGCGAAAGCTGGATCAACCAATTAGTGATCGAACAATGGCGCGGACGATTGGTGGCGCTGTACGGCAGCAGCTACGCGCTGAGTCAGCTGGCCGGGCCGTTGCTGCTGGGCGTTCTGGGCACCGAACACGATTACGGCTTCTGGGTCGGCGTCGGCTTGCTCATAGCGGCGCCGCTCCTGTTGCTGGGCCGCAGCGGCGCACCGTCCAGTGAGGCTGCCAGCGTGACGTTTGGCGACTTGTGGGGCTTCTGCCGTGGCTTGCCGGCGATTGCCTGGGCGGTGTCGCTGTTCGCGGCGTTTGAAGCGATGATCCTGACCTTGTTGCCGGTGTATTGCCTGCGTCAGGGTTTCACCACGGAAATCGCCTTGGCGATGGTCAGCACCGTGGTGGTGGGTGATGCCCTGCTGCAATTGCCGATCGGCGCGCTGGCGGATCGCTTGTCACGCCGCACTTTGTTCACCGGGTGTGCAGTGGTGTTGCTGCTTTCGAGTCTGGCGATCCCGTTGCTCATCGATACGTTGTTGATCTGGCCGTTGTGGGTGCTGTTTGGCGCCAGCGCCGGAGGATTGTTCACCTTGTCGCTGATCCTGATCGGCGAACGCTATCGCGACGATGCACTGGTGCGAGCCAACGCGCACATTGCGCAGCTGTGGGGCATCGGTTGCCTGATCGGGCCTTTGGCGGCGGGTGCCGGCAGCCAATGGATCAGCGGGCATGCGTTGCCGCTGTTCATGGCCGCGGGGGCGTTCGGGTTGGTGATCTTACTGTCACGCCAAGGCGCGTTCGGTGGAGTTGCCGAACCGGCCTGAAACCCTGCACAAGCGTGTGGCGAGGGAGCTTGCTCCCGCTCGACTGCGCAGCAGTCGCCGATCGGAGCCCTCGTTCAGTCTGAATGAACGGGGGCTTCTGGTTTAGGGCCGCTTCGCGACCCAGCGGGAGCAAGCTCCCTCGCCACATTTGATTGATGGAAGCAACGCTACAACATCCGCTCAAGGCCGACCGCCGTGCTGAACCAGGAATTGAAGCGGCGCCATAGACTCCCTGGCTCCTTGGTCAGCGTGTGCATTTTGCCGTCATCCTCCGTCACCCAGACGATCCGGTCATTCTCCAGTTTCACCTGATAGCTCAAGGGCGGCGCCATACCCTCCATGGCCGCTCTACGCACATGCGCGGCGAGTTCGGGGCTGTCCACCAGCACGCCGACTTCGGTGTTCCACAGCACCGAGCGTGGATCGAAGTTGAATGAGCCGATGAAGGATTTCTGCTGGTCGAAGATCATCGCCTTGCTGTGCAGGCTGGAATCGGAACCCCGGAAGGACTTGCTGTAGAAAATATGCGGCCCGCTGCCGCCGCCTTCGCCGGGCTGGCGGCGCAGTTCGTACAGCTTCACGCCATGTTCCAGCAGCGCCCGGCGATAAGGCGCGTAACCGCCGTGCACGGCCGGCACGTCCGTGGCTTCAAGCGAGTTGGTCAACAAACTCACCGACACCCCGGCGTCGGCCCGGCCGGTGAGGTAGACCAACCCCGGCTGCCCCGGTACGAAGTAAGCCGAGATCATGATCAGTTCTTTGCTGACGCCCGTAAGCTCCGGCGCCAGTTGCGTGGTCAGCAACAAATGGGGGTCAGGCTCGCCGTCCGACAAGACCTTGCTCGGTGCATCCCACAGCGCCTGGTTCCAGGCCCAGATCAGCTCCCGGCGCCAGATGTCCATGCGTGGCTTTGTGGTGTAAGTCATCAACTGCTGATAGAGCGCATGATTCTGCTTGCGGGTCTCTTCCAGGGATTCTTCCAGGCGCGTGCGGGTATTTTGCAGGTCCTTTTGCGTCGGTCTGCTCGACAGGAACTCGTCGATCGGTTTGCTCAGCGCGCTGTTCCAGTACTGGTCGAAGCTGTGGCCAAGCTGTTCCGCCACCGGTCCGACGCCGAGCATGTCGATGTCGGTGAAATTCAGGTTGGGCTCGGCATCGAAGTATTCGTCTCCCAGGTTACGGCCGCCGACGATGGCCGCACTGTTGTCCGCCAGCCACAACTTGTTGTGCATGCGCCGATGTTGCAGCGACAGGTTGAACAAGCGGCCCATGGTGCGCGTCACGCCCGTGGCGCGGCCCAGGTGCAGCGGGTTGAACAGGCGGATCTGGATCTGCGGGTGCGCAGCGAGGGTCGCGATGATCCAGTCCAGGCCGTCGCTGGTGGTGTCATCGAGCAGGATTCTCACCCGCACGCCGCGATCCGCAGCCTTGAGTAATTCGTCCGCCAGCATCCGCGTGCTGATGCCGTCATGCACGATGTAGTACTGCAAGTCGAGGCTGCTTTGGGCATTGCGGATCAGCTCGGCACGGGCCATGAAGGCTTCGCTGCTGTTGGACAGCAAGCGAAAGCCGGACCTGCCCTCGTGAGGTGCGGCCTGGGCCTGGATCGAGCGACCGAACGCCGAATCGCTGGCGGGTAAAGCCTGGCTCGGTTCGCGTTGAACGTCGAAGCTGGCGCAACCGCCCAGAAACGAGGCGAGTAGCAGAAGAGCAAGTAGGGGCTGTCTGACTCTCACGTAGGAACGTTCCGATTGGCGGCAAAGGTCGGTATATGGACGCTGTATTCCTGAGAAAGGTCAGTCGGTGATGTGGTCCGTTTCTGCCAGCAGTTTGATCGCTGCGGCGCCGACCTTGCGCACGGCTTCTTCGATCAGCGGTGTTGGCTTGGCAGCGTAGTTCATCCGCAGGCAGTTGCGGTACTTGCCCGAGGCGGAAAAGATGCTGCCGACGGCAATCTGTACGCCTTGATCGTGCAGGGCGCGATTCAGTTTCAAGGTGTCAAAGCCGTCCGGCAGCTCAACCCACAACATGAAGCTGCCTTGCGGGCGACTGGCGCGGGTGCCGGCGGGGAAATAGCGCGTGACCCAGTCGATCATCAGGTCGCGACTGCGTTGGTATTGCGTGCGCATCCGCCGCAAATGCGGTTCGAAATGCCCGGCCTTGAGAAATTCGGCAATCGCAATCTGCGGTTGCGGCGCGGAAGAGCCGGTGCTGATGTATTTCATGTGCAGCACCCGTTCCAGATAGCGTCCGGGCGCGACCCAGCCAATGCGCAGCCCGGGTGCCAGGGTTTTGGAAAAGGAACTGCACAGCAACACGCGGCCGTCTTCGTCGAAGGATTTGATCGTGCGTGGGCGCGGGTAGCTGTAGGAAAGTTCGCCATACACATCGTCTTCGATAATCGCTACGTCGAAACGCTGTGCGAGCGTCAACAAGGCGCGTTTGCGCGATTCCGGCATGATGTAGCCCAGCGGGTTGTTGCAGTTGGGCGTCAACTGTATGGCCTTGATCGGCCATTGCTCCAACGCCAGTTCGAGCGCATCGAGGCTGATCCCGGTGATCGGGTCGGTGGGGATTTCCAGGGCTTTCATGCCCAGGCCCTTGAGGGTCTGCATGGCGCCGTGAAAGCTGGGCGAGTCCACCGCCACGATGTCCCCCGGCTCGCAAATCGCACGAATGCTGGTGGACAGCGCTTCATGGCAGCCGGTGGTCACCACCAGGTCGTGGGCGGTCAATTGGCACCCGGAATCGAGCATCAGGCGAGCAATCTGTTCGCGCAGTTCGAGGGTGCCGTAGATGTTGTCGTAATACAGACCGGGCATGTCCTGGCGACGGCTGATGCGCGCCAGGTTGCGCAGCAACGGTTTCATGGTCGGCGTGGTGATGTCCGGCATGCCGCGGCCCAGTTGCACAACGTCCTTGCGCGGGACGGCGCGGATCAATTCCAGCACCTGATCCCACTGCGAAATATCCACCGGACGCTGGGCCGGACGGCCGATGGCCGGCAGCTCCGGCAATTCGCGGCCCACCGGTACGAAATAGCCGGACTTTGGTTTGGGGGTCGCCAGCCCGCTGTCTTCCAGCACGCGATAGGCCTGCTGCACCGTGCTCAGGCTGACCCCGTGCTCGACACTCAACGCCCGCACCGACGGCAGCCGGTCACCGGGGCGATAGAAGCCCTGTTCGATACGGGTGCCGAGCAATTCGGCGAGGTTGACGTAAAGGGTCATGGCGCAGTCTCGATGCGGGTGATTCGGTTAACCAGTACAGATGGGGCTAAATTATCGGATTCAGACGCTGAATCGAAGAATCTGTATGGGGTTAATACAGTCTCGTTGAATCTGTAATGCTTTTTGCCGTCCGCGCATCATGAAAGCTCTGGCTACCCAAGTAAACAGGAGCAATCAAAATGAACGGCTTGAGCGATGTGCGGCTGACGTTACACAGTCAGGAACTGGCGGCAGGGCAGAAAAACGGTGCGCGCGAGGCAGTCATGCGCAATGCGCCGTCCGGCCTGAGTCGCTGGGGACTGTTCTGGCATCGTCTGCACACGCGCAAGGCGTTGCTGACGCTCACGCCCGAGCAACTCAGGGATGTGGGGTTGAGTCGGGAGCAGGCGCGGGAGGAGGGGCTTAAGCCTTTCTGGCGGATCTGAGTTTTGCGGTGTTCTGGAGGGCCTCTTCGCGGGCAAGCCTCGCTCCTACAGGGTTAGTGTCGATCTTCCGACCGACGCATAACCTGTAGGAGCGAGGCTTGCC
>NZ_JASCOM010000217.1:0-9900 GCF_029959925.1 Pseudomonas sp. PS02303 | reverse complement strand
CATCTGGGGGCATCGCCTCCGGTCGGCTTCGCTTCGACCTCCTCTCGATGTGTGCGGCTTCGCCGCACGGCGCTACGCGCCCCCCCCCAGATGAACGCCTCCACTCAGCCTCCCGAAGGGGCGGGCAGATCAAGAGCAGGCGAGCTAACGCTCGGCCTAATGAGTGGTGAGGAGCGAAGCGGGTACACCGAACCCCTTGTAGGAGCGAGGCTTGCCCGCGAAGGCGTCCTCACGGCCAACCATCTCTTTCAACAGACCCGGCAATGCCGAGCTGCAGGCCATAAAAAAGGCGCGAACCTTACGGAACGCGCCTCTTTGTCGCAGCCATGTATCAGCTGCCCAGTGCCTTCGATGCCAGCCAGAACAGGCCGGCCGACAAGGCCACTGTCGCGGGCAGGGTCAGGACCCAGGCCAGCAGGATGGTTCTCACGGTGCCGCCTTGCAGGCCGCTTTTATTGGCGACCATGGTGCCCGCCACACCCGAGGACAGGACGTGGGTGGTGGAGACCGGCAGGCTGAAGATGTTGGCCATGCCGATCAGGCTCGCGGTGGTGATCTGTGCCGACATGCCTTGGGAGTAAGTCATGCCCTGCTTGCCGATCTTCTCGCCGATGGTCAGCACCACGCGTTTCCAGCCGACCATGGTCCCCAGGCCCAGGGCCAGGGCGACCGCCAGAATCACCCAGAACGGGGCGTATTCGGTGGTGGTGGTCAGGTCTTTGCGCAGTTTGTCCAGGTCAGCCTTTTCACGGGCAGCGAGGCCAGGCAGCTTGCCGACTTTCTTCGCCGTGTCATCCAGGCAGAGCAGATAACGACGCACTTCGATGCGGCTTTCCGGCGACAGCGAGTGGTAATCCGCTACACCTTTAAGGGTGTCGAGGAGGGCGGTGATGGTCGGTTCGGTCTGTTGCGGGTTGCAACGGAATTTCTCCGGCAGATCGCCTTCCACGCTTTTGCCCAGGGCCAGGTACTCGCCCAAGGTGTCGGCGTTACGCTTGTAGAACTGGCTCAGGTGCAACGTCGCATCGCGGGTCCGTTCGATCTGGTAGGTCGTGCTGCCCAGGTCGAGAACGAACTGCGCCGGCACGATACCGATCAGCACCAGCATGATCAGGCCGATACCTTTCTGGCCATCGTTGGAACCGTGCACGAAGCTCACGGCCATGGCCGAGATCACCAGCACCAGGCGATTCCAGAACGGCGGGTGTTTCTTGTCGTCGATCTTGCGGCGCTGTTCCGGTGTCTTGTGCATCTTCGACAGAGGACGCCACCATTTAAGACCGATCAATATCAGCGCTGCGACCAGGAAACCCGCCATCGGCGAGAACACCAGGGACGCCCCGATGTCGATCGCTTTCTGCCAGTTCACGCCATCGGCCAACGCAATGTCGTTGATCAACGCGTTGGCCAGGCCGACACCGAGGATCGAACCGATCAGCGTGTGGGAGCTGGAGGCCGGGATACCGAAGTACCAGGTGCCCAGGTTCCAGGTGATGGCGGCGGCGAGCAGCGAGAACACCATGGCCAGCCCGTGACCGGTGTTCACATTGATCAGCAGTTCTACCGGCAGCAGGTGGACGATGGCATACGCCACGCCGACACCGCCCAGCAGTACGCCGAGAAAGTTGAACACACCGGAAAAGAACACCGCCAGATGAGGCGGCATGGCTTTGGTGTAGATAACGGTGGCCACCGCGTTAGCGGTGTCATGAAAGCCGTTAATGAACTCGAAGGCGAGGACAAAGGCCAGGGCGAGCAAGAGGCTCACAAGCACCCAAGCATCAAGTCCGCTGAATAAATCGATCATGAAGGTTTTCTGACCCGGTCATAAGGGGGCGCGATTATGCCAGAAAAGACTGCAAATCGATGCACTAGGTGCTCATCGGTAACATTCTTCAACGAATTAATTTGTGACGATGGCCTATCGCCGAGGTTTTTACCGGGTTTTGCAAGTCATTGAATTCAGATGAAAAGGCCGCAGCCACAAGGGTTTCTCTCGTGAGGCCGAGAGGCTTGAACACTTGTGTGAAATATCTGAGAAGAGGGTCAGGCAAGTGCCATTTGCCTCATCCGTAGGGTGAGGTGACCGCTGCCCGCTTGTAGCGGGCGCGAAAGGCATCATCAGAACACCCCGCTTTTAACGGGTGCCGATGCAGACCCTTGAAGGATTCAGGCCGAGGTATTCAGGGTTCTTCGGCTTTGAGTTCCTTTTCCATCTTCTGCAATTCCTGGGTGAATGCCTGATCCTGAACGGTGGCGCGTTTACGCCAGGGTTTGCGTTCGGGTTCGGGCTGAGCGGCGTAGGTGGTGACTTCCCCGCCGTAAACTTCCTTGTAACGTTGTTCCTGGCGCTCAAGTTCCGCGCGCAGTTCGTCTTTCGTCACAGTGCTACCTGTATGAGTTGAGATAAATTCTGGTGAAACGCGCTGCATGGAACCTATTGACCACACCCGTCGAAAGGCCAATACCCGATAAAGGCATCGTTTTTACGGCGTGCGAAAAATACTTCCATGTTGCAGGCGGCCACGGCACCAGAGAAAAACAGCTGACGTAGCATCAGTTACCTGTTTCAGCGAGCGCGTTGGCGGAGCATATGAAATGAGCGTCAAGCGCTTGCTGCAGGCAGCGACGATAGAATACCGGGCTGCCGGGTAGCGGGATCGGCACGTAAAAACCGCTTCGCCACTGAGGTGCATTATAGCGGTCGATCCGAAGAACACTATCGCTTGAGAGTTAAAAGTAGTTCTACCTGTGTGATTGTTTTGTTACTCACAACTTTCAGAGGTAACTAGGGTGGGGGTGATGTCACAGTGCAACGATGTCTTTCTGACGCCATAAAGTCGAACAAGTTAATCCCACTACATCAGCCCTTAATCAGTAAAGAATAAAAGCATGTTGCGGGCGCTGCGCAAATCAGCGCGCGCAGGTAGCCATCGCCTGTGAGGTCGATTGCGATTATCGGTCGATGGTTCGATAATCGCCCAATCTTGCGGCCTGTGGCTTGTGTGCCGGACCCGAAGCCGCTTGTAATAGCCGCTGATCCGTGTGGGAAAAGGACCTGATATGAACGATCAAATGCGCAATTCCTTCGCTTCAGTGGCGCCGCCGATCGTGGCCTCGCCCGCCAAGCGAATCCAGGCCCTGACCGGCGATCCGGATTTCATGACGTCCCTGGCTCGGGGATTGGCGGTGGTTCAAGCGTTCCAGGAGCGCAAACGGCACCTGACCATTGCCCAGATCAGCCACCGCACGGAAATTCCCCGCGCCGCTGTGCGACGTTGCCTGCACACCCTGATCAAACTCGGCTATGCCACCACCGACGGTCGGACCTATTCGCTGCTGCCCAAAGTGCTGACGCTGGGCCATGCCTATTTGTCCTCAACGCCTTTGGCGGTGTCCGCCCAGCCGTATCTGGACCGTATGAGTGAGCAACTTCACGAGGCCTGCAACATGGCCACGCTGGAGGGCGACGACATTTTGTACATCGCCCGCTCGGCGACCACCCAACGCCTGATTTCCGTCGACCTGTCGGTAGGCGGGCGGTTGCCAGCGTATTGCACGTCGATGGGCCGGATTCTTCTTGCGGCGCTGGACGACACCTCGCTGCGCGAATACCTCGACCATGCGGAGTTCCAGGCCAAGACCAGCCGAACCTTGCACACACCCGAGGCGTTGCTCGAATGTCTGCAGGAAGTGCGGCAACAAGGCTGGTGCATCGTCGATCAGGAACTGGAGCAGGGCCTGCGTTCGATTGCCGTACCGGTGTACGACGCTTCGGGCCAGGTGGTGGCCGCGCTCAACGTCAGTACCCACGCCGGACGAGTCAGCCGCAACGAGCTGGAGCAGCGTTTCTTGCCCGGTTTGTTAAGTGCCAGCCGTGACCTCAGCGCCCAGTTGTTTGCCTAAGCTGTTCGATAAACGCACAGACTCGCGTTTATCGAATTGACGCTGTTTCCCCGGGATCATTACTGTCGCGGCAGCGCCAGCCCTGAGCTGGCACCTGTCCGACTGCGTTCTTGCGTGGAATAAAAATAATGAACCAGCCTCAGTCTGCTGTAGGAAACTGCCTCGACGTGCAGTCCTTCATCAATGCTCAACCCATTTCGCGCTACCAGTGGCGAGTGGTGATCCTGTGTTTCCTGATTGTCTTCCTTGATGGCCTCGATACCGCGGCCATGGGCTTCATCGCGCCGGCCCTGTCCCAGGACTGGGGCATTGATCGCGCCAGTCTCGGCCCGGTGATGAGTGCCGCGCTGATCGGCATGGTCTTCGGCGCACTGGGCTCCGGTCCCTTGGCTGACCGCTTTGGGCGAAAAGTCGTACTGGTCGGCGCGGTATTGTTGTTCGGGGCTTTCAGCCTGGCCTCGGCGTACAGCACCAACGTCGATCAACTGCTGGTGCTGCGCTTCCTCACCGGCCTGGGCCTTGGCGCCGGGATGCCGAACGCCACCACGCTGTTGTCGGAATACACCCCGGAGCGCAAAAAATCCCTGCTGGTGACCAGCATGTTCTGCGGCTTCAACCTCGGCATGGCCGGTGGTGGGTTTATCTCGGCCAAGCTGATTCCGGCCTTCGGCTGGCACAGTCTGCTACTGATCGGCGGGATTCTGCCGTTGATCCTGACCGTCGTCTTGCTGTTCTGGCTGCCGGAATCGGCGCGTTACCTGGTCGTGCGCAACCGTGGCACCGACAAAGTGCGCAAGGCTCTCGCACCGATCGATCCGACCGTCGTCGCTCAGGCGTCGAGCTTCAGCGTACCGGAGCAAAAAACCGTGAAGGCGCGCAACGTGTTCGCGGTGATCTTCTCTGGCACCTATAGCACCGGCACCTTGCTGTTGTGGCTGACCTACTTCATGGGGCTGGTGATTGTTTACCTGCTGACCAGTTGGCTGCCGACGCTGATGCGTGACAGTGGCGCGAGCATGGAACAAGCGGCGTTCATTGGTGCGCTGTTCCAGTTTGGCGGGGTGTTGAGCGCAGTGGGCGTGGGCTGGGCGATGGACCGGTTCAATCCGCACAAGGTCATCGGCATTTTCTACCTGCTGGCCGGGGTGTTTGCCTACGCGGTAGGGCAGAGCCTGGGCAATATCACGATTTTGGCGACATTGGTGCTGGTGGCCGGGATGTGCGTCAACGGTGCGCAATCGGCGATGCCGTCGCTGGCAGCGCGGTTTTATCCGACTCAAGGGCGAGCGACCGGGGTGTCGTGGATGCTCGGGATTGGCCGTTTCGGCGCGATTCTCGGGGCTTGGATGGGTGCGACATTGCTGGGCCTGGGCTGGAACTTTGAACAGGTGCTGACGGCGCTGGTGATTCCGGCGGCGTTGGCAACCATGGCGGTGGTGATCAAGGGCATGGTCAGTCATGCGGATGCGACCTGAGTCCAGGCTCCGGAATCCTCGGCGGGTTTGATGGCCTCTTCGCGAGCAGGCTCGGTCCTACAGTCAATCGCGTTCTCCTGTAGGAGTGAGCCGGCTCCGGGCGGCGTTCCAGCGATGCTTTTTGGGATCGATAGTGAGACAACAATATGTTCGATAAACGAACACTTAGTCGATTATCGGATTGTTTGGTGTTTTGCACAGGCTTAACCTTCAGTCATTCCGGCGCTGCGCATCGCGCCTTTTTCTACCACTGTCGGTTCATCACAAACGGGAGCCTGCCCCATGGCTGAAATCCTTTCGCTGCACGACGCGGTGAAGCAATTCGTCAACGACGGCGATACCGTCGCGCTCGAAGGCTTCACTCACCTGATCCCTACGGCGGCCGGTCACGAAATCATTCGCCAGGGCAAGAAAGATCTGACGCTGGTGCGGATGACGCCTGACCTGATCTACGACCAGTTGATCGGCGCCGGTTGTGCTCGCAAGCTGATTTTCTCCTGGGGCGGCAACCCGGGTGTCGGTTCGCTGCACCGTCTGCGTGACGCGGTCGAGAAGCAGTGGCCGCACGCGCTGGAAATCGAAGAGCATAGCCACGCCGACCTGGCCAATGCCTACGTCGCTGGCGCCTCCGGCCTACCGTTCGCGGTACTGCGTGCCTACACCGGTTCCGACTTGCCGAAGGTCAACCCGCTGATCAAAACCGTCACCTGCCCGTTCACCGGCGAAGTGTTGGCCGCCGTGCCTTCGGTACGCCCGGACATCACCGTGATTCACGCGCAGAAAGCCGACCGCAAAGGCAACGTGCTGCTATGGGGCATTCTCGGCGTTCAAAAAGAAGCCGCGCTGGCGGCCAAGCGTTGCATCGTCACCGTCGAGGAAATCGTCGACGACCTCAATGCACCAATGAATTCTTGCGTGCTGCCGACCTGGGCCTTGAGCGCGGTCTGCCATGTGCCTGGCGGCGCGCATCCGTCCTACGCCCACGGTTACAACGAGCGCGATAACCGCTTCTACCAGGCTTGGGACCCGATTGCCCGCGACCGTGAAACCTTCACCGCGTGGATCGACGAATACATCCACGGCTGCGCTGACTTCAGCGAGTTCCAGGCCAAACTGGCCGCTGCTTCGGAGGCCAAGTAATGACTTACACCACCAACGAAATGATGACCGTCGCCGCTGCTCGCCGCCTGAAGAACGGTTCGGTGTGCTTCGTCGGCATCGGCCTGCCGTCGAAAGCCGCCAACCTGGCGCGCCTGACGTCTTCGCCGGATGTGGTCCTGATCTACGAATCGGGTCCGATCGGTGCCAAGCCAAGCGTACTGCCGCTGTCGATCGGTGACGGCGAACTGGCGGAAACCGCCGACACCGTCGTCCCGACCGGTGAGATTTTTCGCTACTGGTTGCAGGGCGGGCGCATTGACGTCGGTTTTCTCGGCGCCGCGCAGGTCGACCGCTTCGGCAACATCAACACCACTGTGGTCGGTGATTACCATGCACCGAAAGTCCGCCTGCCCGGTGCCGGTGGCGCGCCGGAAATTGCCGGCTCGGCGAAAAGCGTACTCATCATTCTCAAGCAATCGGCGCGCTCCTTCGTCGACAAACTCGACTTCATCACCTCGGTCGGTCATGGCGAGGGTGGTGATTCGCGCAAGCGTCTCGGCCTTCCGGGCGCCGGGCCAGTCGGCATCATTACCGACCTGTGCATCATGGAGCCCGAAGCGGACACCCATGAATTCGTGGTCACCGCGCTGCACCCGGGCGTGACTCGCGAGCAAGTGATTGCCGCCACCGGTTGGGCAATTCGCTTCGCAGGAAATGTCGAAAATACGGCTGAGCCAACGGATGTTGAGCTTAAGGCGCTCAGGGACCTGGAAGCCCGCACCGCCGCCGCCCACGGTCAGACACCGGGAGAAGCGTGATGCGCGACGTTTATATCTGCGATGCGATTCGCACCCCCATCGGCCGTTTCGGCGGCGGCTTGTCAGCGGTGCGTGCAGACGACCTCGCCGCCGTGCCGATCAAGGCCTTGATGGAACGCAACCCGTCGGTGGACTGGAACGCAGTGGACGAGGTGTTCCTCGGCTGCGCCAACCAGGCCGGCGAAGACAACCGCAACGTCGCCCGCATGGCGCTGTTGCTGGCCGGGCTGCCGGAAAGCATTCCCGGCGTCACGCTCAATCGCCTCTGCGCCTCGGGTATGGATGCGATCGGCACCGCCTTCCGCGCAATCGCCAGTGGCGAAATGGAGCTGGCAATTGCCGGCGGCGTCGAGTCGATGTCCCGCGCACCCTTCGTGATGGGTAAGGCTGATGCGGCGTTCTCGCGCAACATGAAGCTGGAAGACACCACCATCGGCTGGCGCTTCATCAACCCGTTGATGAAAGCGCAATACGGCGTCGATGCGATGCCGCAGACCGCCGACAACGTGGCCGACGATTACGAAGTGTCTCGCGAGGATCAGGACGCTTTCGCCCTGCGCAGCCAGCAGCGCACAGCCGCCGCGCAAGCTGCAGGATTTTTCGCTGAAGAAATCGTCGAAGTGCGGATTGCCCACAAGAAAGGCGAAACCGTCGTCAGCCAGGATGAGCATCCTCGTGCCGACACCACGCTGGAAACCCTGGCCAAGCTGAAGCCCGTCAACGGTCCAGGCAAAACCGTCACCGCCGGCAACGCTTCCGGTGTGAACGACGGCGCAGCAGCGTTGATTCTGGCCTCCGCTGAAGCAGTGAAGAAACACGGCCTGACCGCCCGCGCCAAAGTGCTGGGTATGGCGAGCGCCGGTGTCGCGCCACGGGTAATGGGCATCGGCCCGGTACCGGCGGTGCGCAAATTGACCGAGCGCCTCAGGCTGGCCGTCAGCGATTTCGATGTGATCGAACTCAATGAAGCCTTTGCCAGCCAAGGGTTAGCGGTACTGCGTGAGCTGGGCTTGGCGGACGACGCGGCCCAGGTCAACCCGAACGGTGGCGCCATTGCCTTGGGCCATCCGTTGGGCATGAGCGGTGCGCGCCTGGTCCTGACCGCGTTGCATCAGCTTGAAAAAACGGGCGGCAACAAAGGCCTGGCGACCATGTGCGTCGGTGTCGGCCAGGGTCTGGCCTTGGCCATCGAACGCGTCTGACGCCCGGCAGACTAATAAGAACAGAGGAAAGCGAAATGACTGACAAGCCTGGTTACCGTCGCCCGCAGGAAGGCACCCAGCCGGACTACCTGCACCCGACTTATCAATCCACCAACCTTCGCGCGCCGTCCAAGCCGTTGGTGTTTTTGCCGCATTCGTTGTCGGAAATTACCGGCCCGACCATCGGCGCCGAGCGTATCAACGAGAAGGACAACGACCTGACGGTGCAGCACGCGGGCGAACCGTTGGGCGAGCGCATCATCATCCACGGCCGCGTGCTGGATGAAGACGGCTTGCCGGTGCCGGGGATTCTGGTGGAGATCTGGCAGGCCAATGCCGCCGGGCGCTACAACCATGCCCGCGACCTGCACGACGCGCCGCTGGACCCGAACTTCACCGGTACCGGTCGCACCGTGACCGACGCCGATGGTTGGTATCAATTCCAGACCATCAAGCCCGGCGCTTACCCGTGGGGCAACCACCACAACGCCTGGCGTCCGGCGCACATTCATTTCTCGCTGTTTGGGCCGAGCATCCTGACGCGGCTGGTCACGCAGATGTATTTCCCCGGCGACCCGCTGCTGGCATATGACCCGATCTACAACTGCGTACCGGACACCAGCGCCAAAGAGCGTTTGATCGCCAGTTTCGACCTGGAAAAAACCATCCCTTCCTATGCCCTCGGTTATCGCTGGGACATCGTCTTGCGCGGCCGTGAAGCCACGCCGATGGAGAAATAAGATGACGCTGAACGCGACCACATCCCACACCGTCGGGCCGTATTACCACATTGGTTTGACCTGGCTGAACCGCGAAGACCTGACGGTCGAACAAACCCTGGGCGAGCGCGTGGCGATCACCGGGCAAGTCGTCGATGGCAATGGCGATTTCGTTAACGACGCGATGCTGGAAGTCTGGCAGGCCAACGCTGCCGGCAAGTACGACCACCCCGAAGACGACCAGGCCAAACCCCTGGACCCGAATTTCGAAGGCTTCGGCCGGGTGCCGGTGGACGCCGAAGGGCGCTTTCGTTTCACCACGATCAAACCCGGAACGGTGGAAGGCCTGAAGGGCTCGACCCAGGCGCCGCACCTGGTGGTGCTGGTGTTCGCTCGCGGGTTGGTGAAGCACTTGCTGACGCGGATTTACTTTGAGGGCGAACCGGCGAACGTCGACGACCCGTTGCTGGAGTGTGTGCCGGCCGAGCGCCGGGGTACGTTGCTGGCGAAGCAGGATGCGTCGGGTGTTTATCAGTGGAATGTGATCCTGCAAGGCACCGATGCCGAGACGGTGTTCTTCGACTACTGAAAACACCGCAGATCCCTGTAGGAGTGAGCCTGCTCGCGATGGCGGTGTATCAGTGCCTTCAGTGCTGAATGTCACTCCGCCATCGCGAGC
>NZ_JASCOM010000216.1:0-9966 GCF_029959925.1 Pseudomonas sp. PS02303 | reverse complement strand
GGCTCGCTCCCACAGGTGACCGGGTTCTCACATGAAAATACGATCAAATGTGGGAGCGAGCCTGCTCGCGATGAGGCAGGTTCAGGCACCCGAGATTCCGAGGCTTAGAGCTGGCTTATATAGGTGCCGGTGCCGTTAAGGATGTTCTGCAAGGTCTCTTCCACTTCCGCCAGATCCTGCGCATCGGTGCCGTGCAGGATTTCCAGCGAGTCTTCGCCATCGAGCACATCGATGTCCGCAGCGGCGATTTCGATCAGCAGGCGGTCAGGGCTGAGGGTGACTTTCACGCCGTTGAGGGCCGAAGGTTTGTCGTGGAAGATGATCTCCAGCTCATCCTCGTCCGGAAAGCGGCTCATCAGGAACATTTCGCCCTCGACGCTGTTGCAGCAGAGCATGGCCAAGTTGTCTTCTTCTTCGTCGCACGGGTTGACGATCAAGAGGTCAGTTGTCATTTGCATGGGAAAATCCTGGCTCGGCGAGCGTGGTGAACGTAACAAAAGGCAATTCTGCCAGCCCTCGGGAATTTCTGCTCGCCTGAGTGTCAGATCATGTGTCGTGAACACTTGGAGTGTTACTGGTCATTTCTGGTACGGATGTGCCGCAAAACCGGGGATAAAGCGCCCGTTTTCCTGCACGACTGCTAGTGTTGTTCGAGGCGCATGTCGTGAGCTGCGTACCGATGACCGAATATGTCGCAGCGCCGCAAGCACAGGCCTTGCCGCACTCGTTAAGCTGCGCATCGAATGGATATCCGTAAAGACAGTGTGCAATTCATCGCACAGGCGTTTTTGCCGATACCCCTTCATGGAAGGTGAATGTGACCTGAGTGTCTCGTCCAGCTTCACCCACCTGTCACCCTGTTTCCTCTGCCCGAGAATCAGGAACAGGGTGACGGATCGCCCCGAAAGGGGTTTTGCACGCGACGCTTCCATCAATAACAAGCCCAAGCGGAGTACCACAGATGGCGTTCTTCACCGCAGCCAGCAAAGCCGACTTCCAGCACCAACTGCAAGCGGCACTGGCCCAGCACATCAGTGAACAGGCACTGCCACAAGTGGCGCTGTTCGCTGAACAATTCTTCGGCATCATTTCCCTGGACGAGCTGACCCAGCGTCGGTTGTCCGACCTCGCCGGCTGCACCCTTTCTGCGTGGCGCCTGCTTGAGCGCTTCGATCACGCGCAACCGCAAGTGCGCGTCTACAACCCGGATTACGAACGCCACGGCTGGCAGTCGACCCACACCGCGGTCGAAGTGCTGCACCACGACCTGCCATTTCTGGTGGACTCGGTGCGTACCGAGCTGAACCGTCGCGGCTACAGCATTCACACCCTGCAAACCACTGTGCTGAGCGTGCGTCGCGGCAGCAAGGGCGAGCTGCTGGAAATCCTGCCGAAAGGCACCCAGGGCGAAGGCATTCTGCAAGAATCGCTGATGTACCTGGAAATCGACCGCTGCGCCAACGCGGCCGAACTCAATGTCCTGACCAAAGAGCTGGAGCAGGTTCTCGGTGAAGTCCGCGTCGCGGTCACCGATTTCGAACCGATGAAAGCCAAGGTCCAGGAAATTCTCTCCGGCCTGGACAACAGCCAGTACGCCGTCGATCCAGAAGAAAAAGCCGAAATCAAAAGCTTCCTGGAGTGGCTGGTGGGCAACCACTTCACATTCCTGGGCTATGAAGAGTTCGTGGTTCGCGATGAAGTCGACGGTGGTCACATCGTCTACGACCAGGATTCCTTCCTGGGCCTGACCAAACTGCTGCGCACCGGCCTGACCTACGATGACCTGCGCATCGAAGACTACGCCGTGAACTACCTGCGTGAACCGACCCTGCTGTCGTTCGCCAAGGCTGCGCACCCAAGCCGTGTACACCGTCCGGCTTACCCGGATTACGTGTCGATCCGCGAAATTGACGCCGACGGCAAAGTCATCAAGGAATGCCGTTTCATGGGCCTGTACACCTCTTCGGTGTATGGCGAGAGCGTGCGGGTCATTCCGTACATCCGCCGCAAGGTCGAAGAAATCGAACGCCGTTCCGGCTTCCAGCCCAAGGCTCACCTGGGCAAGGAACTCGCGCAGGTGGTCGAAGTGCTGCCGCGTGACGATCTGTTCCAGACGCCGGTGGACGAGCTGTTCAGCACCGTGATGTCGATCGTGCAGATCCAGGAGCGCAACAAGATCCGCGTGTTCCTGCGCAAAGACCCGTATGGCCGTTTCTGCTACTGCCTGGCCTACGTGCCGCGCGACATCTACTCCACCGAAGTGCGCCAGAAGATCCAGCAAGTGCTGATGGATCGCCTGAAAGCCTCGGACTGCGAGTTCTGGACCTTCTTCTCCGAGTCCGTGCTGGCACGCGTGCAACTGATTCTGCGCGTCGATCCGAAGAACCGCCTCGACATCGACCCGGTCCTGCTGGAAAAAGAAGTGGTCCAGGCCTGCCGCAGCTGGCAGGACGACTACGCCAGTCTGGTAGTCGAAAGCTTCGGCGAAGCCCACGGCACCAACGTGCTGGCTGACTTCCCGAAAGGCTTTCCAGCCGGTTACCGCGAGCGTTTCGCTGCCCATTCGGCCGTGGTCGACATGCAGCACCTGCTGAGCCTGACCGAAAAAAATCCGCTGGTGATGAGTTTCTATCAGCCACTGGGCCAGGTGTCTGGTCAGCGCGAATTGCACTGCAAGCTGTATCACGCCGATACACCGCTGGCGCTGTCCGACGTGTTGCCGATCCTGGAAAACCTCGGTCTGCGCGTGTTGGGTGAATTCCCGTATCGCCTGCGCCACAACAGTGGTCGCGAGTTCTGGATTCACGACTTCGCGTTCACCGCCGCTGAAGGCCTGGAGCTCGACATCCAGCAACTCAACGACACCTTGCAGGACGCCTTCGTCCACATCGTGCGTGGCGATGCCGAGAACGATGCGTTCAACCGCCTGGTGCTGACCGCCGGCCTGCCTTGGCGCGATGTGGCGCTGTTGCGTGCCTACGCCCGTTACATGAAGCAGATTCGCCTGGGCTTCGACCTGGGTTACATCGCCAGCACCTTGAACAACCACACCGACATCGCTCGCGAGTTGACCCGGTTGTTCAAGACCCGTTTCTACCTGGCGCGCAAGCTGACCAGCGACGATCTGGAAGACAAGCAGCAACGCCTGGAACACGCGATCATTACCGCGCTGGACGAAGTCCAGGTGCTCAACGAAGACCGTATCCTGCGTCGCTACCTGGACCTGATCAAGGCCACGCTGCGGACCAACTTCTACCAGACCGATGCGAACGGCAAGAACAAGTCCTACTTCAGCTTCAAGTTCAACCCACACCAGATTCCAGAGCTGCCCAAGCCAGTACCGAAGTTCGAAATCTTCGTTTACTCGCCACGCGTCGAAGGCGTGCACCTGCGCTTCGGCAACGTCGCTCGCGGTGGTTTGCGCTGGTCTGACCGTGAAGAAGACTTCCGTACCGAAGTGCTGGGCCTGGTAAAAGCCCAGCAAGTGAAGAACTCGGTCATCGTGCCAGTGGGCGCCAAGGGCGGCTTCCTGCCGCGTCGTCTGCCACTGGGCGGTAGCCGAGACGAGATCGCGGCCGAGGGCATCGCCTGCTACCGCATCTTCATTTCGGGCCTGTTGGACATCACCGACAACCTGAAGGACGGTGCGCTGGTTCCGCCGGCCAACGTCGTGCGTCATGACGACGATGACCCGTACCTGGTGGTCGCTGCGGACAAGGGCACTGCCACCTTCTCCGACATCGCCAACGGTATTGCCATCGACTACGGCTTCTGGCTCGGCGATGCATTCGCATCGGGCGGTTCTGCCGGTTACGACCACAAGAAGATGGGTATCACCGCCAAAGGCGCGTGGGTGGGCGTTCAACGTCACTTCCGCGAGCGCGGCATCAATGTCCAGGAAGACAGCATCACCGTGGTGGGCGTCGGCGACATGGCCGGTGACGTGTTCGGTAACGGCTTGTTGATGTCCGACAAGCTGCAACTGGTCGCAGCCTTCAACCACTTGCACATCTTCATCGACCCGAACCCGGAGCCGGCCAACAGCTTCGCCGAACGTCAGCGCCTGTTCGACCTGCCACGCTCGGCCTGGTCGGATTACGACACCAGCATCATGTCCGAAGGCGGCGGGATCTTCTCCCGCAGCGCGAAAAGCATCGCGATTTCCCCGCAGATGAAAGAGCGCTTCGACATCCAGGCGGACAAACTGACCCCGACCGAACTGCTGAATGCCTTGCTCAAGGCACCGGTAGACCTGTTGTGGAACGGCGGTATCGGCACCTACGTCAAAGCCAGCACCGAAAGCCACGCCGATGTCGGCGACAAGGCCAACGATGCACTGCGCGTGAACGGCAACGAACTGCGCTGCAAAGTGGTGGGCGAGGGCGGTAACCTCGGTATGACCCAACTGGGTCGTGTCGAATTCGGCCTCAATGGCGGCGGTTCCAACACCGACTTCATCGACAACGCCGGTGGCGTGGACTGCTCCGACCACGAAGTGAACATCAAGATCCTGCTGAATGAAGTGGTTCAGGCCGGTGACATGACCGACAAGCAACGTAACCAGTTGCTGGCGAGCATGACCGACGAAGTCGGCAACCTGGTGCTGGGCAACAACTACAAGCAGACCCAGGCCCTGTCCCTGGCGGCGCGTCGTGCCTTGCCGCGGATCGCTGAATACAAGCGCCTGATGAACGATCTGGAAGGTCGCGGCAAGCTGGATCGCGCCATCGAGTTCCTGCCGGCCGAAGAAGCCATCAACGAGCGCGTCGCTGCAGGCCATGGCCTGACCCGTGCCGAGCTGTCGGTGCTGATCTCCTACAGCAAGATCGACCTCAAGGAAGCGCTGCTCAATTCCCAGGTGCCGGACGACGATTACCTGACGCGTGACATGGAAACCGCTTTCCCGCCAAGCCTGGTGAGCAAGTTCTCCCAAGCCATGCGCCGTCACCGTCTGAAGCGCGAAATCGTCAGCACCCAGATCGCCAACGATCTGGTCAACCACATGGGCATTACCTTCGTTCAACGACTCAAAGAGTCGACCGGCATGAGCCCGGCGAACGTGGCCGGTGCGTATGTGATCGTGCGTGACATCTTCCATCTCCCGCATTGGTTCCGTCAGATCGAATCCCTGGATTATCAGGTTTCCGCCGACGTGCAACTGGAGCTGATGGACGAACTGATGCGCCTGGGCCGTCGCGCCACGCGCTGGTTCCTGCGTGCCCGTCGCAACGAGCAGAACGCTGCCCGTGACGTTGCGCACTTCGGTCCGCACCTCAAGGAGCTGGGGCTGAAGCTCGACGAACTGCTCAGTGGCGAGATCCGCGACACCTGGCAGGCCCGCTATCAGGCGTACGTCGAAGCCGGTGTGCCGGAGTTGCTCGCGCGTATGGTGGCTGGCACTTCGCACTTGTACACCCTGCTGCCGATCATCGAGGCCTCCGACGTGACCGGCCAGAACCCTGCAGACGTGGCCAAGGCCTACTTCGCCGTGGGCAGCGCGCTGGACATCACCTGGTACCTGCAACAGATCAGCGCTCTGCCGGTTGAAAACAACTGGCAGGCCCTGGCCCGTGAAGCGTTCCGTGATGACGTCGACTGGCAGCAACGTGCGATCACCATCTCCGTCCTGCAACAGGGCGACGGCACTCAGGACGTGGAAACCCGCCTGGCGCTGTGGATGGAAGAGCACGAAGGCATGATCGAACGCTGGCGCGCCATGCTGGTGGAAATCCGTGCCGCCAGCGGTACCGATTACGCCATGTACGCGGTGGCCAACCGTGAGTTGCTGGACCTGGCGTTGAGCGGGCAAGCGGTAGTGCCTGCGCCTGTCACAGCAGCTGCGGAGCTGGAACCGGCTGCCTGATCAAGCGCTGAATGAACAAGCCCCGTCTTGAAAGAGGCGGGGCTTTTTTTGTCTTGCGTGTCCCGTCCTGAATAAGGTTTACACCTTCTGATCTGTTTTTCAGGAGGACGTAATGGAATTGAGCAGAAAAAAACCGTTAGTTCCGAATCCATCGAAAGTTGTGCCGTCGGCGTTGTACACGGCCACCAGTGCGGTAGTTCTGGCGTTCACCATGGCGTTCCCCGCGACAGCAAACATTCCATTTTCAAGCGGGATCATTGAGCCAATCCAGGTCGGATATTCTGGATGCCTGATATATACGTAACCTTTTTTCTCTGCACCGAACTCTTTATCTATCGATCCGTCCCTGTTCAGGCGAATCAGTAACCCTGCACGTTCTGTATAGCTGAACTGTTGATTGCTGATGACTAACAATTTTCCATCAGGCAGTTCAGACGAAAAACTGTCGGGACTAGCGACGGATACACCACTCTGAAAATCTTCAGGCGGCTTGACCGTTACTGACTCAAAGGGACGTATGACCGTCACGCCCTTTTGGCCGAACGCTTGCACTGGGCTTCCTGTCGTATCGAATAGCGCGAATGCCAGTTCATTGCTGTATTCCTCGAGTGAGAAAAAACCACTTAGCAGTATTTCACCGCTTTTTAACACCGTAGTGTGATGACCTTTCGACTTATACCCCGACTCGAACTCGCCAGTGACGACACCACTCGCGCCAAAAGTCGTGTCCTGCATGCCATGGGGGGTTAATCGAACGAGTGAAAATTGTGCTTGATGACCTCCGGCGATCAGCAATCTATCGTCAGGGTCTACCGTGATCCCGTCAGCGTTGTTATTGTCGTTTTGCTGTTTTTCAATCCAAACGATCCCGGTGCGATCGCTACCAAAGCGGGGATCCAGATAATCGAGGCCACTTTTAAGGCTTTTTGATTGCATGTCGACGCTCCTTTCGAACAATGGGGACTTTGTAACTGTGCGTCGCGAAAGCGTACCCATATCCGGTTCATGCGTCGCAGCGGAGGTATCAGAGCGTAGCGACACCGATTACGCCATGTACGCGGTGGCCAACCGTGAGTTGCTGGACCTGGCGTTGAGTGGGCAGCGGTAGTGCCTGCGCCTGTCACAGCAGCTGCCGAGCTGGAACCGGCTCTGGAATCCTATATTCACTAACTCCAATCCAGAGATGGTTTCATCAAGTTTTTTATCGGCTGCTCATTAATCCAGATAGCAGAAAATTGCCGGTAACATGCTGTCCTCCCGCGTGATACCGCCAATCACGATCCGTCGCTGTTGATCGGTGGCGACGGCTTCTGACAGCTGGCCCGCATAATTAATCCACTCCTCTTGCAGCTCGCCGGATTCGAGGAACTTTGCTGTAACGGTGTAGAACGGCCGCCCTATCCCTTCCATGGAGCCTCCGCATGCAAAAATCTGACCTTTGGCATCAATCAGGCCTGCGTGCCAGGAATAACTGCGGTCCGGCTCCGTAGGGAGCAATACGGGCTGCCCATTGTTGAAAGAAGTGTCGTAATGACCGTTTTCATCCAGGCATACGAGCATGCCCTGAGAACGATCGGAGCCGCTCTTCTGAGCGAAGACCAGTATTTTGCTTTGGTCCTTGACCGCTATATCCACGTCGACTGAATGGAAATCGAAGTCGTTGAGGAGTGCGAAGCCCTGGTTTGCGAAGCTCGTGTCCAGTTCTCCGTTCACGAAGTATCGGGCAAGCAAGACTGCACGTTGGTCATTCACCACAGCGAAACCGCCTAGCACGACCGTATCCGCTGATGTTTGCACTATGCGCCTGGTGAGTGAAGGGTGCTCAGGGTGCCGGGCGCTTTTGTAGTGTTTACCTTCATGGAAGTTTGAGTCGGGTTGTCCATCCGCCGTCAATCGAATGAGCCACCCCTCGTATACCAACAGTATTTTCCCATCGGGAAGTATCACGGGGTTGTTGGAGGACGCGCTACTCGCTGATCGCTCAGGCGCGGGAAAATCGTTAGCGTCTGCAGAACTTTCAGGGAGAGGAATGACAATCTTGCCAAATTCGCCGAAGTGCGAATCGTAATGGCCTGATTCGTCAAAGCGAGCGAGCGCGGGGAGTAATCTGGAACCTTCGGCCTGATGTGATCCGCTGAGCAAAAGGGTCCCGTTTTTTAAAATGGAAATAGCACTGCCTGTGGATTCGCCGCCATCGTGGAAGCGATCAACGATGAATCCCTGATGACCGAATAATCGGTCCATACTGCCGTCCTTCAACAGCCGCCCCAGCACGAAACCGACAGTGGTGGAACTGGTAAAGAGCACCTTTTCGTTAGCGTCGATCGCCAGTCCGTGAATTCTTGAAACCTCAATTCCCGCCCCTGGTATACGAATGACGGTTTTCCCCTTTTCACCGAAATCAGGGTCCAACGGGTTGCGTTTGACATGACTCATGATCAGCTCCTTGGAATGATCGAAAGGTACCGACCCCCACTGGTCAATGCCTTGTGTCCAATTAGGTAGGCATTGGAGGCTGAACGTCTACTGTCATTCCTGACAGTAGACGTGTTCATTTTATTGTGATTAAAAGTAAGGTTATGTTGAGCGCTAGTACGGCGCTTGAAGTTGTTTTGACTCAATGGCTGATAGTGTCTCTGTGGGTTGCATCACTAAATTGTTGAGCGATTGATCAAACTTTTGCAGTGCCCGAATTTGCACATTCTGTTGCTCGTTAATATCCGCCACAATCTCTTCACTGCGCTTGTAATCGGCCCATAACGGACTCAACGCTTTGGCATCATGCCCTTGAGCAGTGCCGATATAATTGAAGTTTGAGTCGTAGAACTGCGCACTCACATGCGCTTCGATATCCGAACTGCGCGATGTGATCAATTGGCTGCGGGTGTCGACAATGGCGACCACGTCGGGCTTCGCCGCCCTGAGGCTTTGCATGTCCGGATACACCGTCACCGAGCCGAACTGGCGTTGTAACGATGCCTTGACCCAGTCCACGGCATGGTCCGGTCTGGAGGTGGCCACGTAGGCGTCGTGGATCGATTGCACCAGCAGGCTCTGGCCGAAGCCGGTGCCGGCGTTGGCCTGGTAGTGTTGCAGGTAGTCGCGGTTGGCCTGGGTGTTGCGGCTGTAGACGATACCCAACGAAACCTGGTGGCCGTTGGGGACGTGCGTGGCATTGCTGCGGCCAACCGGTCCAGTAAAAAGGCCTTCCAGCGAAGACCCGGCTTTGGGCGCAGTGGGAACAGAGCAGCCCGCCAAGATGAGGGTCATTGTTAATGTACTGACAAGCGCAAGTTTCATGGTGTTACTCCAGTGAAACAACATGAGTCGGAAGTTGTAATGTCGGAATATCCGGCGAGTTGTCCAGACTAAACCTGTCGCTGCACAATGAAATAGCCAGTCGCTGCACTTCTTGGCTGGCCGATAGTTTAATTGGGTTTAAGCGAGGCCCAGTAATCACGCCGGGAAATAAAAAGGCCCGAAATGTTAATTCGCGCCTTTTTATTTATGGCTATCCCTTCAGCTATCAGTTTTCCAAGGGGATCAACACTTTCTCGTCGGGGGACAACACCATGAATACCAACAGTTTGGCAGGCTTGGTTGCACTGGCGTTTTTCGAAACCAAGTGTTCCGAGCCGGCGGGTTCGTACCAATACTGTCCGGCCTTGTAAGTGATTGCTTTCTCACCCTTCACTTGAGAAATAACCGCACCTGACAGCACGTAGGCCATGGCAGTGCCTTCATGCTTGTGGGCAATCGACGATTGGCCGGGTTTGTAGTCGACCTCGATCATCATGGCTTTTTTGCCGGGCACGTTTTTCAGCGCTTCATCCTGCAATACCGTGATCTTTTCTGAAGGGCCTTCGTGAGCAATGGCAGTCGCAGAAACGGTCAGGGCAAGGGCAGCCAGGGGAGCAGCAAGGATACGCAAAGCTTTCATGGTCATTCACCTGCGGTTGGTTTAGTTGTCAGAAACAACAGTAGTGCGCAGGTGGGGGCAATCAAACAGCCAATATTCGCGAAGGTGAGGGGACCAATCTGTAGCGGGGCGGGGGGGGGGGGGGGCGCCCCCCCCCCCCCCGGGGCGCCCCGGGGGTGGGGGG
>NZ_JASCOM010000215.1:0-9974 GCF_029959925.1 Pseudomonas sp. PS02303 | reverse complement strand
GCGGTGTGTCAGTCGACATTGTTATCGCCTGACACACCGCTTTCGCGAGCAGGCTCACTCCTACAGTGTTGTATTCCAGGCTGACCGATGGCTTGATTTTTTCTCAACCAAACCGGGTTTTTATATCGTTTGTCGGGCCTTCTGCCCTGCCCGACCATGACCTCCAGAGCTTGTTCGCAAGCCCATAACAACAGGAGGTCATCATGAGTTTTTCCACGTCCATCTGGACGCCGTCCACGCCACCCGGCCTGCATGCCTCGCGCCATCACCACAACGGCGAAATATTCTTTCCGTCCGTGCCGGACGATTCGCCGCTGAGCAACCAGTTCGACGACACCGTGCTAGACGTCGAGGGCCAGGTCTACAGCTTCACCATCATGCACCCGAGCCCGAAAAGCGGCCTCGCCCCGTTCGTGCTCGCCTACGTCGACCTGCCCGGCCCGGTGCGTTTGTTCGGGCGCCTGATCGGTACCCCCGGCGTGCCGGCCATTGGCGAAAAATGCCGAGTGATTGCCGACGACACCTACGGCTACGTTTTCCAGTCCCAGGAGGCCCGTCCATGAGCCAGATGCATGTAATGGGCGGCGCCATGACCGTCTTCGGCCGTCACCCCGGTGTCATGGCCCCGGAACTGGCCCAGCGCGCAATTCTTGACGCCGTGGCCGATGCCGGCTTGCAGCTGGCCGACATTCAGGCCGTGTACTGCGCCAATGTGCTGGGCGGGATGATTCTCGGGCAGGTGATCGTGCGCGATCTGGGCCTGAAAGGGATTCCGGTCTACAACATCGAAAACGCCTGTGCCAGCGGCGCGACGGCGGTGCACCTGGCGCGCCACGCCTTGCTCGCCGGTCAATATGAACGCGTGCTGGTGTTTGGGATCGAGCAGTTGACCGCATTGGGTGGCGGCATGATCCCAATGCAGCGCAACGACCGCATGACCGACCTCTACGCCACGGCAGGCATGGTGTTGCCAGCGGTCTACGCGATGCGCGCCACCCGTTTCATCCACGAGCGTGACGCCAAGCCCGCCGATCTGGCCGCTGTAGCGGTGAAGAATCGTCGTCACGGTTCGCTCAACGAATACGCCCAGCAACGCAACGAAGTCAGCCTCGAAGAGGTGCTCGCCTCGCGCATGATCGCCGACCCGCTGACCCTGTTGCAGTGCTGCCCGTCGCAAGTGGACGGTGCCGCTGCGCTGGTGCTCGGCAACAAACCGGGACCCCACGCCAAAGACGTCAAGGTGCTGGGTTCGATCATTGTCTCGGGCCTTCGCGAGAGCGGTGACGAAGACATTCTCGATGCCGAAATCACCGCACGCGCCGCACGCCTGGCCTATGAACAGGCCGGTGTCGCCCCGGCCGATATCGGTGTGGTCGAGTTGCACGACGCCTTCACCATCGCCGAGCTGCTGTATTACGAAGCCCTCGGGCTGGCCGCACCGGGCGAAGCGGTCTCGCTGTTGCACTCGGGCGCCACCGCCCTCGGTGGTCGGGTGCCGGTCAATCCAAGTGGCGGTCTGTTGGCCAAGGGTCATCCACTGGGCGCCACCGGTGTCGCGCAAATGGTCGAGTTGCTCTGGCAGTTGCAAGGCCGCGCCGGCAGCCGCCAAGCCGGCACTCCGCGCCTGGGCCTGGCGCAATGCACCGGTGGCGGTATCGCCGGGGTCGACCACGCGGCGTCAGCCGTGCACATCCTGGGAGTCTGAAGCCATGAACAACCAACACTTTGCGGCCGGCCAGGTCGCCGTCGTCACCGGCGCTGCTCGCGGGATCGGCCTGACCATTGCCCAACGACTGGCGCATCAAGGGGTGTTTGTCTACCTGCTGGATCGCGACGAACAGGCGCTGAACAGCAGTGTCAGCGCGATGAACGCCGAAGACTTGAAGGTCGCCGGAATTGCGCTGGACCTGACCGAAGGCGAGTCGGTCAACGCCGCCTTCACGCAGATCCACGAAGCCCACGGTCGCCTGGATTTTCTGGTGAACAACGCCGGCGTGGTCCGCGACAAACGCTTCCTGAACATGACCGAACAGGACTGGGACCTGGTGGTGGACACCAATCTGCGGGCGCAATTTCTCTGCTGCAAAGCGGCCCTGCCACTGATGCTGGAGAAAGGCCTCGGGCGCATCGTCAACATGTCGTCCCGGGCCTGGCTGGGCGGTTTCGGCCAGGCCAATTACTCGGCGGCCAAGGGCGGCGTGGTCAGCCTGACCCGTAGCCTGGCCATCGAGTTCGCGGCCAAAGGCATCACCGTCAACGCCATCGCCCCGGGCATCGTCGATACGCCGCTGTTCCAGAGTTTCACGCCTGAGGTGCAGGCAAAACTCAAGGACACGGTGCCGGTAAAACGCATCGGCACCCCGGACGACATTGCCAATGCCGTGGAGTTTTTCCTCGCCCCGGCCAGCAGCTACGTCACCGGGCAAACCCTGTATGTGTGCGGCGGACGCAGTCTGTCCTCGGCCAGCGTGTGAGGTGGACGCCATGTCAGTCACTTTGGAAGTCCACGGCCCTGTGGCCCTGATCACGATCGACCGCCCGCAAGCCCTGAATGCGCTGGACCTGGATTCCCTCCAGGCCTTGCGCGGCCATCTACGTGAAGTACGCGACCGCCGGGAACTGCGTGTGGCCGTGATCACCGGCAGCGGTGAACGGGCGTTTTGCGTCGGCGCCGACCTGAAAAGTACGCGGGCCTCCTCGGCCTCCTATGCCGAGGCGCTGTTCCTGGCCAACGAACCCGCCGCAGACGCCGGGCTTTACATCCGCCAGATGGACCTTGCCGACCTCGACCTGCACAAGCCGCTGATTGCCGCCATCAATGGCCATTGCCTGGGCGGCGGCCTGGAGCTGGCGTTGCAATGCGACCTGCGCATTGCCAGTGCCAGTGCGACGTTCGGTCTGCCGGAAGCCGCCGTCGGATCGATTCCGGCGGTCAGCGGCCTGCATCGTTTGATGCGCGCGGTGCCGCCCGCCCATGCGATGCAGATGGCGTTAACCGGGTCGCGCATCGATGCGTGGCAGGCCTGCGCTATTGGCTTGATCTCCGAGCGTCTGGACAGCCACGAGGCCCTGTTGCATCGGGCGATGATCCTGGCCGAGCAGATTGCCCGCCAGGCACCGCTGGCGATCCAGGCCTTGCAAACCCTGGCCCGCAGTACCGCGCACTTGAGCGACAGCGACGCCCAGCGTTTGACCGAATTGTATTGGGGCGTGTTGCGCGACACCGAGGATCGTCTCGAAGGCCGGCAGGCGTTTGCCGAAAAACGCGCACCGCATTACACGGGCCGCTGAAGCGCCCGAGGAGGCGAACATGTTACGTACCGCTCTGGACGGTCTGACCGTCCTCGATTTCACCCAGATCGCCGCCGGCCCCACGGCAACCATGCTGATGGCCGACATGGGCGCGCGGGTGATCAAGATCGAATCCCACGAAGGCGAACTGGGCCGTACCCTCGGCCCGGCGTGGGTTGGCGAGGATAGCGCGCTGTAT
Organism: Pseudomonas sp. PS02303; assembly: GCF_029959925.1. Classification (NCBI taxonomy): domain Bacteria; kingdom Pseudomonadati; phylum Pseudomonadota; class Gammaproteobacteria; order Pseudomonadales; family Pseudomonadaceae; genus Pseudomonas; species Pseudomonas sp. PS02303. The sequence continues at coordinate 6,484 of NZ_JASCOM010000215.1, read as the reverse complement.
CACGCGTTCAATCGCGGCAAGCTGGGTATGAGCCTGGACCTGAAACACCCGGACAGCGCCGCAGTGATCAAACGACTGGTGCTGCAAGCCGACGTACTGGTCGAAAGCATGCGCCCTGGCGTCATGGCTCGACTGGGACTGGGTTATGAGGACCTGGCTGCACTGAAACCGGACCTGATCTACTGCTCGATTTCCGCCTACGGGCAGGAAGGACCGTATGCCGATCGGGCGGGCGTCGACGGCATTCTGCAAGCCGATTCCGGCCTGATGAGCCTGATCGGCACGCCGAACTCGGCGCCCTCCAAGGTGCAAGCGCCGGTGGTGGATGTGGTCACCGGTTATATGGCATGCATGGCCGTGTTGGCCAAGCTGCATGCCCGAGAAAAGGACGGCCTGGGCGGCCACCTCGACGTCAGCCTGATGAACTCGGCCCTGGCGCTGCAACAAGCGTCGCTGGCGAGCTTCCTCTGCGACGGCAAGCTGCCGACCCGCATCGGCAGCGCCGCGCCCTACTCTGCTCCGAACGAAGCCTTTGAGGCGGCGGATGGCTGGTTGATGGTCGCGGCGTACAACGGCAATCGCTGGCCGACCCTGAGCAGGGTGCTCGGGCACCCGGAGTGGATCGACGACCCGCGTTTTGCCAGCTCGGCGCAACGGGTGGTTAACCGTGAAGCCATGTGCGCGGCACTGACCGACGTGTTCCACACCCGGCCGGTGGCCCATTGGCTAGCGGTGCTGCGCGAGGCCGACATCCTTTGCTCCAGGGTCAGCGATTACAACGACGTGCTGGCCCATCCGCAAATCGCCAGCAATGGCATGCTCGTGGAACTGCACCACCCGCAGCATGGCGTGGTTCGGGTACCGGGGTTTCCGGTCAACAGCCTCGAAGCCGCGCAAACGCCGTATGCGCCGGCGCCGGAGAATGGCCAGCACTCGCGGTCGGTGTTGCGTGAGTTCGACTTTTCTGAGGATGAGATTGCCGATTTGCTGGCGTCCAATGCGATGCATTGTCCAGAGGTGGAGTTGGCCTGACCGAGTCCCTGTGGCGAGGGAGCTTGCTCCCGCTGGGTCGCGCAGCGGCCCCAAAACCTGCAAGCGCGCACTGTCAGGATGACCGCGTTGGATGGTTTGGCGCCTGCTGCGCCCGAGCGCGGATCGGACGGCGGGAGCAAGCTCCCTCGCCACAGAGTGTTGTGTATGGACACATCCGGCCACTTATCGCGCTCGTCTGTTTAAGCGTGAAACGGTGTTTGTTTAAACCACCTCAAAGATACGTCCTGAAAGCTACAAATCCTTGCGCCGTTGCCTACGGCTACGCCAGAATCCGCCGGCTTGTGCGCCTTGGGGCCGCTCGGTAACTTGATTCCCGTCACTGCTCATCAGTGATCGGGTTTAGTCGCCCGTGCTAACTCAGTTGTGCGTGCATCTGTCATGCAGGTCTTTCATTCCTGTATCTGATGGTGGCTGTACGCAGGGCGCTCTCGGGCGCGCCGGATTGCTGAGTTTCCCGGTCGACTAACCTGCGTGCAGCTGCCTCCCCTTACGTTTAGTCGCAAGAGGGGTGGCACCCAATTTGGAAACTCAGCATATGTTCAAAGTAACGCCCAACCCACCGGACACCGATCCGGTCTCCCCCTACGAACCCGATTCAAAAAAACTCAACGAAGCCGCCGAGCGCGCCCTCGACTTCCACTTCCCATCGAACGCCGACATCAAAGCCACCCCGCGAACCCGCAGCACTCTGTTCTCCGTAGACCCCGAGGCCACGGCCGAAACCCTGGCGGTTTATCTGGTCGAAATACTCGCCTCAGTCGACCTGATGGTCCACCAGTTGGTGGATCACCTGGAGGGAGAGTCGCGCTACGCCCTGCTGGGGATTTCCAACAGCATCATGATGGCGGAGATCACGGCGAACCGGGTGTTGGATAAGATCGATCTGCCTATATAAGTGCCGCTCTGCGGTGAGTGAATAACTGACGTTGAATTGTGCAGCGGTCCCATTTTTCCGGGGCCGCTTCGCGGCACAGCGTATAGATAGCGGACAGATAAATAGATGCATCCCCTTTTCTCGTGGAACTTACAAAACCCTGTGGCGAGGGAGCTTGCTCCCGCTGGGTCGCGCAGCGGCCCCAAAACCTGCAACTGCGGTGATTCAGGTAAACCGCGGGTATAGGATTTACGACTGCTGCGCAGCCGAACGGGACGGTGCGACGTTTCGCTCCCCCCTCGCCACAGGTAAATCCCTTCACAGCAGGTGGCCCTTTCATTTCATGTGGTTTTTGCATCACAGGTAACCCCCTCATCACCGGTGCTCTCTCGCCACAGGGTTTGATGCTTTACTGAAAAGACCCAAAAACCCTGCGAGTACCCCCACATGAACCGCAACGACCTGCGCCGCGTGGACATGAACCTGCTGGTGATTTTCGAAACGTTGATGTTCGAGAAGAACCTGACCCGGGCCGGGGAGAAACTGTTCCTCGGTCAGCCCGCTGTCAGTGCTTCGCTGGCCAAGTTGCGCGATCTGTTCGACGACCCGCTGCTGGTGCGCAACGGTCGGGTGTTGGAGCCGACCCAACGGGCGTTGGCGATTCTCAAGGAGTTGCAGCCGGCGATGGACACCATTTCCGGTGCGGTCAGCCGGGCCAAGGATTTCGACCCGTCCACCAGCCGCGATGTGTTCCGCATCGGCTTGTCCGACGACGCCGAGTTCGGTCTGTTTCCGCCGCTGCTCAAGCAAATACGCGAAGAGGCGCAGAACGTCGTGGTGGTGGTGCGAAGGGTGAATTACTTGCTGATGTCACCGATGCTCGCCTCCGGGGAGATTTCCGTCGGGATCAGTTACACCACGGAGCTGCCGGCCAATGCCAAGCGCAAGAAATTGCGCGACCTGAGCGTGAAGATTCTGCGTGGCGACAACCGTCCCGGCCCCCTGACCCTGGATGAGTATTGCGAACGCCCTCATGCGCTGGTGTCTTTTTCCGGAGACTTGACCGGTGCCATCGACAACGATCTGGCGCGCATCGGCCGCTCGCGGCGGGTGGTGCTGGCGGTACCGCAATTCGCCGGGTTGCGTGCCCTGCTGGCCGGCACCGACCTGCTGGCCACGGTGCCGGATTACGCGGCGTGTGCGCTGATCGAAGGCAGCAACCAGCTGCGGGCCGACGACCCGCCGTTTGACATCGTGCTCTCCGAACTTTCCATGGTCTGGAACGGGGTCAACGATAACGACCCGGCAGAACGTTGGTTGCGTTCGCGAATTGCGCAACACATGTCGGCTGAGTTGCCGGTGCTTTGAGCGCGTTGAAAGCCGGATCGGTCTCGCGCAGGAAGATCGGCAGGTCGGTCATCGGTGGCATCGCCGGGATGTCGAAATACATCTGGATCACCCAGCCGCGGTGGTAACTGGCGTGATTGACCACGTGCAGCAGCATCGCGCCGGCGCTCATGGTGCCGCTCTCGCCGGAGACGAACGTGAACTCGACCGGCTTATCCAGCGACCTCTCGGTCTGCCTTGCGCTCCAGTTGCAATACCAGTGATCGATGTCCTTTTGCGCCATGCGCAAATCAGCCAGGTCGGGATGGAGCAGATCGTGTGAGGTTTTGAAGCCGTGCCCTCGGCCTTCGAGGTGAGCCTGCCAGATGCAGTCCACGACATAGATGTGATTCAGGGTACCGATCATGTTCTTGAACACCGACACCCGCTCTTTGTTGACCTCCCCTGGCGGCAGCGCGGCCAGGCTGTCAAAGAGGCGCTGGTCGGCCCATTGCTTGTAATCGGCAAGCATGCGGGCAGTGCGTATGTTGATCATCAGAGTTCTCCCATTACGATGGGCACACTGGCAAGCATAGACCGCTCGGCGGCTGGCAGCGCAGACGCTGATAACCGGCACCTCACCGCAACGCGACAGCTGCTACAGGGAATGCGGTGTCAGGCGTTGTACCACCCGATCAGCCAGCGCCAGGCAGCTGGTGAGGCCCGGTGATTCGATACCGAACAGATTCACCAATCCCGGCACACCATGCTCGACCGGGCCGCTGATGAGGAAGTCGGCGGCCGGTTCGGTCGGGCCGGAAATCTTCGGGCGGATGCCGCTGTAGGCGGGTTGCAGGCTGTTATCGGGTAACGTCGGCCAGTAGCGGCGGATGGCCTGATAGAACCCGTCGACCCGGCGCGGATCGACGCGGTAATCGACATGGTCGACCCATTCGACGTCCGGCCCGAAACGCGCCTGCCCGCCAAGGTCGAGGGTCATGTGCACACCCAGGCCGGCGCTCTCCGGTGCCGGATACACCAGATGCCGGAACGGCGCCCGGCCACTGAAACTGAAATAACTGCCCTTGCACAGGCGTGCCTCGGGAACGTATTGCGTCGGCAAGCCTTCGATCCGGCTCGCCACCTCCGGCGCGGACAAACCGGCGCAATTGATCAACTCGCGACAGGTCAAGGTCATCGGCTGTGCGCCGCCCATGTGCAATTCGAAACCTTGTTCGGTGCAACGGGCGGACACCAACGGCGTGTGCAAGGCAATCGAGGTGCCCGAGGCTTCGGCGTCTGCCTGAAGCGCCAGCATCAGCGTATGGGAATCGACGATCCCGGTGGACGGCGACCAGAGCGCGGCGACGCAGGACAGCGCCGGTTCAAGCGACCGTGCCTGCCCGGCGTCCAGCCATTGCAAGTCATCGACGCCATTGCGCCGGCCCTGCTCCAGCAACCTCTGCAAGGCCGCGCACTGGCTGTCATCGGTGGCCACGATCAACTTGCCCAGGCGCTGGTAATCGACACCGCGCTCCTCGCAAAAGGCGTACAGGCGATGCTTGCCCTCCACGCACAATTGCGCCTTCAGGCTGCCGCTCGGGTAATAGATGCCGGCGTGGATCACTTCTGAATTGCGCGAACTGATACCCACACCAATCCCCTCGCCGGCTTCGATCAGGATCACTTCCCGCCCGCTGCGGGCCAGCGCCCTGGTCACCGCCAGACCAACCACGCCGGCGCCGACCACCACGCATTCGATATCGACGCTCACCTGCCCTCCGCTCATGTCAAGCCAGCCCTCGTTCCCGATAATCGATCAGGCTGGAGAATATCGCCAGCAGCATGGCCATGACCACGAAGAAGATCAGCACCAGGAAATACGAGCCGGTGAACTGCACGATCAATCCGATCAGGATCGGCACGATAACCCCGGCCATGTTGCCGCAGAAGTTCATGGTGCCGGCCAGCACACCGGTTTTCGAGGTGCCGCCGAGGATCGACGGAATGCACCAGTACATGCCGCACCAGCGAATGAAAAACATCGCCACGCAGAGCAGACCGATGGCCTTGCCGGCTTCATTGGTATAGGCCACCGCCAGCATGCACAGGGCCGCGACCAGCGCCGAACCACTGAACATGCTGCGCATCACCAGGTTGGGCGAGGCGCCGCTGGTTTTCCATTTATCCCCCAGATAACCGCCCACCAGCTCGCCGACGAAACCGCACATGAAAATCAGGAAGGTCGCACCGCCCATGCTCGAAATGTTCAGGCCGTGGGTCTGGTGCAGGTAGCTCGGCATCCAGGTCAGCAAACCGTAGAACACGCTGAGAATGCAGCAGTAACCGGCGAACATCGCCAGCACCGAACGGTCCTTGAGCAGCTCTTTGAGGGGGATGCTGGTCACCGTGCCGGGTTGGCTGACTTTGCGATTGCCTTCGGTGATGTGCGCCAGTTCCGCCGCGTTGACACCGGGGTGTTCGCTGGGATGGTTGCGGATGTATTTCCACGCCAGTACACCGGCAAGCATGGTGCCGATGCCGGCGATCACGAAGGCGATGCGCCAGGAATCGAACCAGCCGATCAACCCGGCAATGATGATCGCGCCGAAAGCACTGCCCAGCGGTGCGCCGCCATCGACCAGCACCGCGCCACGTCCGCGTTCGTTGGGAGTCAGCCAGGCGCCGTTGAGTTTGGCCCCGGCCGGCATGATCGGCGACTCGGCGATGCCCAGCCCCATGCGCGTAATCAACAGCGTGATCCAGTTGTGCGCACCGGCAGCCAAGGCCTGGAAGGCACCCCAGGCGACAGTCGCGATGACGATGACGCGACGGGTCTGAAAACGGTCCAGCAGCATGCCGCCGGGAATCTGCATCAATGCGTACGACCAGAAAAACGCACTGAGCATCAAACCTTCCAGCGCGGGAGGGATCTGGAACTCACTGGAAATCAGCGGCAAGGCCACCGACAGCGAAGCGCGGTCGATGTAGTTGATGGCGGTCAGCAGCAACATGATGAGGAAGATCCGCCAGCGCACGCTGGTCGGACGCTCGGTGGCAGACGCGGCGGCGAGCCGCAGGGTTTCGGCACTCGGATTGTTCATGAGGGGCGCTCTTGTTGTTGTGGGTGCAAGCGGCCCAATACCCGCCTATTAACGCAAAACCAGTAGGAGCGAGGCTTGCCCGCGAAGGCGGAGTGTCAGTGGACATCATTGTTAATGACACATCGCC
>NZ_JASCOM010000214.1:0-9996 GCF_029959925.1 Pseudomonas sp. PS02303 | reverse complement strand
CGGAACGAGCGATGCGGCGTTCCGACTTGCCCGCGAAGCAGGCGATAAGGTCTAAAGCCCTGCAATAAGCTCCCGATAATCCCCCACCGCCGCAAACTCCGCCGTGTCCTTCGGCCCTTTGCGACTGTCCGGCTCACTCACCGCCAACAGGTGCGCCACCCCAAAACTCTGCGCACTGCGCAGGATCGGCAACGTGTCGTCGATAAACAGGCTGCGAGCCGGGTCGAAACCGATGTCGGCCTGCAACGCCTCCCAGAACTGCGGATTCTCCTTGGGAAACCCGTAGTCATGCGAGCTGATCAACCGCTCGAAGTAGGGCGCCAGTTCAATCCGTTCCAGCTTCAATGACAGCGAATCACGGTGCGCATTGGTGATCATCACCACGCGCTTGCCCGCCTGTTTGATCGCCGCCAGAAACGTGTCCGCATCCGGTCGCAGGGCGATCAGGTGGGCGGTTTCCAGTTTCAGTTCGCGCACCGGCAGTTTCAGCTCGGCGCTCCAGAAATCCAGGCAATACCACTGCAATTGGCCGGCGTTGCGTTCGAACAGCGGCTGCAACTCCATCTCGGCCATGGCCCGGCTGACCCCGTGCAACTCGGCGTAACGCTGAGGCAGGTGCTCCATCCAGAAATGGTTGTCGTAGTGCAGGTCCAGCAGCGTGCCGTCCATATCCAGCAGAACGGTGTCGATGTCGCGCCAGGGCAGCAGGGACATAAAAAACTTCTCCAGCGGTAAAAAAGATATCCGAGGTCAACAATCAGGATAGGCCGGGTATAGTAACCCGCTTACGCCAAGGAGCCTTTCATGCGCCAGAAACCCACCGTACTCGCCCGCGAGATCGTCGCCAACAGCCGTTTGTTCTGCGTCGAGGAGCTGAAGCTGCGCTTTTCCAATGGCGTGGAGCGCACCTACGAGCGCTTGGTCGGCAAAGGCGCCGGCTATGGCGCGGTGATGATCGTGGCGATGCTCGATGCGGATCATGCCGTGCTGGTCGAAGAGTATTGTGGCGGCACCGATGCTTATGAGCTGTCGTTGCCCAAAGGCTTGATCGAGCCGGGCGAGGACGTGCTGGCGGCGGCCGAGCGCGAGCTCAAGGAAGAGGCCGGGTATGGCGCGCGGCAACTGGAGCACCTGACCGAGTTGTCGTTGTCGCCCGGTTACATGAGCCAGAAGATCCAGGTGGTGCTGGCCACCGATCTGTACGAAGAGCGCCTGGAGGGCGACGAGCCCGAGCCGATGGGCGTGGACAAGATCAACCTGCGCGAGCTCTCATCCCTGGCGCAGAACCCGCGATTCACCGAGGGCCGTGCCTTGGCGGCGCTGTATCTGGCCCGTGATCTGCTGACTCAGCGAGGGGTGTTTCTGCCATGACGTTCCCGCATCCATTGATGGCGCCTGTGATTGAGCTGGCGCTGAAGGCTGGCGAAGCGATTTTGCCGTTCTGGCGCATCGGCACGGCGGTGACCGCCAAGGCTGACGATTCGCCCGTCACCGCAGCCGATCTGGCCGCCCACCATCTGATCCTGGACGGACTGACGGCACTGGACCCGAGTATTCCGGTGCTGTCCGAAGAAGACGCCAACATTCCCCAAAGCGTGCGAGCCGGCTGGCAGCGTTGGTGGCTGGTGGACCCGTTGGACGGGACCAAAGAGTTCATCTCCGGCAGTGAAGAGTTCACCGTCAACATCGCGCTGATCGAGCAGGGCCGGGTGGTGTTTGGCGTGGTGTCGATGCCGACCAACGGGCGGTTCTATGTCGGTGGCGCCGGTCTGGGCGCGTGGCGCGGTGATCAAGGTGCCGAGGCGTTGCCGATTCAGGTTCGCGAGGTTCCTGCTGCGGGCGAGGCGTTTACCGTGGTCGCCAGCCGCCGGCATTCAAGCCCCGAGCAGGAACGTTTGCTGGCCGGTTTGAGCGCCAGTCTGGGTGAGTTGCAACTGGCTAATATCGGCAGTTCGTTGAAGTTCTGTTTGCTGGCGGAAGGCGCGGCGGATTGTTATCCGCGCCTGGCGCCGACCTCGCAGTGGGACACGGCGGCGGCCCAAGGTGTGCTGGAAGGGGCGGGTGGTGAAGTGCTGGATTTGAGCGGGAAGCCTTTTTGTTATCCGGCGCGGGAATCGCTGTTGAATGAGTTTTTTCTGGCGCTGCCGGCGAAGGCTGCGTGGCGAGAGAAGTTACTGGAACTGGCCCGATCCTGAGTTCACCCAAACCTGTGGCGGGAGCTTGCTCCCGCTGGGCTGCGAAGCGGCCCCAAAACCTAGACTCCGCGCAGCATCAGTTAAACCCGGCTGCCTGATTTGCGACTGCTGCGCCCGAGCGCGGACCGGCCGGCGGGAGCAAGCTCCCTCGCCACAGGTTTTGAGTCTTTACCGGTGCAAGACGTACTGCCCGGTAAACCTCACCGCATCCTCATCACTATCGGCATTGACGATCCGCGAATGCAACGCCAGCCGCGCCCGTCCATAGCGCTGATACATCGCCAGAAACTTCTTCCACACCACCGCGCTCGGCGCCTGGCAAATCGCAATCGCGTCCATGGTCACCGGCAGCGGATAAGTGATGTGCCCTTCCTGAATCACAATGTGCCCGCCTTCAATTCCTTCTTCGTGCAAGCGCAAATGCAGCCAGCCCCAACCTGCCAGCACCGCGCCGCAGTACAGGCTGCCGCCGAACATGGTGCTTTTGTGATTGACGTTGGCCTCCAGCGGCAAGTGCAGTCGCAGTTGCTGGTCGTGCCAGTCGAGCACTTTGAGGCCCATGTCCCGGGTCAACGGAATATCGCGGTGGAGGACTGATTCCAGGTGACGACTGTCGCGGCTCATTCACGGGTCTCTTTTTTAAAGATGATGATGGGACGGTAGCTCAATCGAGTTCGTCGGTGTGGCTACTGGCGCCGCCGTCGGCGAAGTTCAGGCCGTGCTTGCGCAGTTTGTCGTGCAGAGTCTTGCGCGGAATGCTGAGGGCCTCGGCGAGGCTGCGTACCGAGCTGTGAGAGCGCGCCAGTTCGGCGGCAATCAACGATTTCTCGAAGTTTTCCACTTGCTCGCTCAGGCCGCCGCTGACCACTTCTACGGTCATGCCGGCAGCGCCCTCCGGTGTGTTGTTGTCCAAGGCCAGTTCCAGGCCCAGGGCAAAACGTTCGGCGGCGTTTTGCAGTTCACGCACGTTGCCCGGCCAGGTGTGGCGCAGCAGCAGGGCGCGTTGCCCCGGTTGCAGTTCATGGGGCGGCAAGCCATGGCGGGCGCTGGCTTCGTCGGCGAAATACTGGAACAGCACCAGCGCGTCTTCGCCGCGCTCACGCAGCGGCGGAATACGCAGCGGCGCGACGTTCAGGCGGTAATACAAGTCGGCCCGGAAGCGCCCTTGATCGGCGGATTGACGCAGGTCTTCCTTGGTCGCGGCGATGATGCGGATGTCCAACGGGATCAGTTGATTGCCGCCCAAACGCTCGACCACGCGCTCCTGAAGCAAGCGCAGCAGTTTCACCTGCACATCCAGGCTCATGCTTTCGATTTCATCGAGGAACAGCGTGCCGCCGTTGGCGAACTCGAACTTGCCGATGCGGCGCTTTTGCGCGCCGGTGAAGGCACCCGGCTCGTGACCGAACAGCTCGCTTTCCACCACAGACTCAGCCAAGGCCCCGGCGTTGATCGCTACAAACGGACCGCTACGGCGGCTCGACAAATCGTGCAGCGCCCGGGCCACGACTTCTTTGCCGGCACCGGTTTCGCCAAGAATCAGCACGTCAGCCTTGGTTGCCGCCAGCGCACCAATTTGCTCGCGCAAGCGCAGCATCGGCGCCGATTGCCCGACCAGTCGGGTGCTCAGTTCATTGCGATCGCTCAGGGCCAGACGCAGGCTGCGGTTATCCAGAACCAGTCGGCGCAGGGCCAAGGCGCGGCGAACGCTGTCCAGCAGCGCGTCGCTGGCGAAGGGTTTTTCCAGGAAGTCATACGCCCCGGCACGCATCGCTTGCACGGCCAGCGGCACATCGCCGTGGCCGGTGATCAGCAACACGGGCAACTCAGGGTCCTGGGCATGCAGTTCGGTCAGCAGTTCGAGGCCGTCCATGCCCGGCATGCGGATGTCGCTGACCACCACGCCGGGCCAGTCGCGCTCCAGTTGCCCGGCCAGGCCCTTGGCTTCGGCCAGTGGCAGGATTTTCAGGCCCCCCAGGTCCAGCGTCTGGCTCAACGCCTGACGCAGGTGGGGATCGTCGTCGATCAGCACGACCTGGACACGGTTATCGATGGTCATGCACTTCGGTCCTCGGACGGTTGCAGGCTCACACCCGGTGCGCCTGCGCGCAACTTCAGGGTAATCAGGGCGCCGCCTTCCTTGTGGTTGGCGAACGACAGTTCACCGCCGAAGGCGCGCATCAGGGTTTCGCAAATCGCCAACCCCAGGCCAAGCCCCTGGGTGCGGGTCTTGGTGGTGTAGAAGGGCTCGCTGGCGCGACCAAGGGCTTCCATGCAGAAGCCGGGGCCGTTGTCGCGAATGTACAGCGTGACGCCGTCCGCGGTGGATTGGGCACTCAACCAGAGTTTACGCGGCGGGCCTTTTTCGGTCAGCGCGTCCAGCGCGTTGGCCAACAGGTTGCCGAGCACTTGGCGCAGACGGGTTTCCCCGGCCTCGACCCACAACGTGGCCGCCGGCAAATCGCGGATCAGTTCGACTTCCATGCTGCGCCGACGCTTGGCCAGCAACGCCAGGGCGTCATCCAGCGCTGGTTGCAGGGCGACACTTTCCGGCGCATGGCGATCGCGCCGGGCGAAGGCGCGCAAATGAGCAATGATCGACGCCATGCGTCCGGTCAGTTCGCTGATCAGCTTGAGGTTGCCGCGGGCATCGTCGGTGCGCTGATGATCGAGCAGCACTTCGGCGTTTTCCGCGTAGCTGCGAATGGCGGCCAACGGTTGATTCAATTCGTGGCTGATGCTCGCCGACATCGTCCCCAGCGCCGACAACTTGCCGGCCTGCACCAAGTCGTCCTGGGCGCGCACCAGTTCCTGCTGGGCATGTTCGCGCTCCAGCACTTCCTGTTTCAATCGACGGTTGAGGCCTTCGAGGTCACTGGTCCGCTCGGCGACCCGGCCTTCCAGCTCGCGCCGCGCCTTGGCTTCGAAGGCGATGCGTTCGAGGTAATGGCGGCGGCGCTGCATCATCAGGCCGAGCAGCAACATCAAGACCAGCAACGTCGCGCCGCCAATGGCGACAACGGTACGCACCGGGCGGTCGATCAGGGTGCGGGGGGCGAGGATGCTGACGTTCCAGCCGGTTTCGGCGATCTGCTGGGTTTGAGTCAGCCAGGCGTTGGGGTTGAGCCTCAATGGTTTCGGATCGCGGGTCGGGTACGGCTGGATCGCAGTGATCGCTTTGCTTTCTTCTTCGCTCAAGGGCCGGGTCGAGCGGAATCGCCACTCAGGCCGCGACGTGAGGATGACCACACCGTTATGGTCGGTCAGCAGCAGTTGTTCCGGGGTTTTACCCCACAGGCTTTCGGTGTGGTCCAGGTCGACCTTGACCACCAGTACGCCGATGATTTTCTCGCCGTTGCGCACGGCGGCGGCGAAGAAATAGCCGCGCTTGGCTGACGTGGTGCCTAAGCCGAAAAAGCGCCCGAGCCGTCCGGCCATGGCTTCGCTGAAATACGGACGGAAGGGAAAATTGCGGCCGACGAAACTGTCGTGTTTGTCCCAGTTCGATGCGGCCAGGGTCTTGCCCGTGGTGTCCATCAGGTACATGACTTCGGCGCCGGTCTGGGCGCTGATGTTTTTCAACAGGCGATTGGCATTGCCTTGGGTGACGCTGTCATCCGGCGCCCCGAGCACTGCGCGCAGGGCCGGCAGATCGCCGAGGATCTGCGGCAACACTTCATAACGGTGCAGCGTGCCCAGCAGGTTGGCAACGTAAAGGTCGAGGGTCTGACGGTTCTGCCCGGCCAGCTCGCTGCGGTAGTAACGCTCGGCCAGATGCTCCAGCGGCCACAGCAACGGCGCCAGGCACAGCGCAAGCAGTGCGAGGCTGCGCCAGCGGGGTCTGCGGGGAAGGGTCGGAGTCATGAGCATCGGGCGCCTGTGGGTACAGGCGCATTATGCCTAGGCTTGCGGGCGCAGTCTGCGCACCATGGGGGCGGCACGCCTGTACGGTGAAAATTCAGACGGTAATTCAGGAAAAGACGTCAGCATCCTTGAAGAACGCAGCGGCTTGGTCCTTGCCGGACAGTTGCGGTGCTTCGTCCAGTTGCCAGTCGATAGCCAGGTCCGGGTCATCCCAACGAATGCTGCGCTCCGCCGACGGAGTGTAATAGTCGGTGGTCTTGTAGAGAAATTCGGCGAAATCACTCAACACCACAAATCCGTGAGCGAAACCTTCCGGAATCCAGAGTTGGCGATTGTTTTCGGCGGACAGGCGCACGGCGACCCATTTACCGAAATGCGGCGAGCTGCGACGAATGTCGACGGCGACATCAAGCACTTCACCGGCGGTGACGCGCACCAATTTGCCCTGGGTGTTTTCCAGTTGGTAGTGCAGGCCGCGCAGTACGCCTTTTTGCGAGCGGGAATGGTTGTCCTGAACAAACTGTGTGACCAGGCCTGTCGCTTCTTCGAAAGCCTTGGCGTTGAAGCTTTCATAGAAAAAGCCGCGCTCGTCACCAAATACCTTGGGTTCGATGATCAGAACACCGGGCAGGTCGGTGGTGACTACATTCATGTCTTTTCTCCAGCAAATGGCATTGATGGCGGACATTCTTACGCAAAGTGTCAGCCGACGCGAGTGGTGTGGTTTATCAAGACAGAAATGGCGACTTGAGCCTGAGTGAAAGGGTCGCATTGTGGTTGTGTTCATTTCTATAGAAAGTCAGGGTCAATAAAGGCCAACCGGGATTTGTGCAGGAAAGTCCGGCCAAGAGGTTTCAGGTTTGAGAGGGGGGGTTGCGTATCGCCTCCAGCAGTGGCGATATAAGCGCCTAATAAAACTTCAGGGGTCGTTGTATGCCGCTCGCCACGTTGATTCACCGCGCCAGTTTGCCCAGCCCGCAAGTGTCTGCGGAGCAAGCGCTAGAGCTGCTGGAAGGGCATTACGGGCTGAGTGGAAGGTTGCACGCCCTGGGTAGCCAGCAGGACCTCAACTTTCGGGTCGACAGTGATCAAGGGCGTTTCGTCCTGAAAATCTGCCGTGGCGACTATTCGGCGCTGGAGCTGCAAGCCCAGCATGCCGGACTCAAGCAGTTGGGTGAACACTCCGGCGTGCATGTGCCGCGAGTGATTCCGGCAATAAACGGCGCTGAACTGCTCACGCTGGAAGTCGGGGGTCAGGCCGTGCATATGCGCCTGCTCGATTACATCGAAGGCCAGTCGCTGACGCACCTTGATCATTTGCCCGGTCCGGTGGTGGCCGGTTTCGGTCGGCTGTGCGGCGAAATGGACCTGGCACTGGCCGCTTTCGAGCATCCGGGCCTTGAGCGCACGCTGCAGTGGGATGCCCGCCACGCCAGCGCGCTGATTGGCCATTTGCTGCCGGTGATCAAGGATGACGCGCAACGCCGGTTGATCGCCGACGCGGCGGAACGGGCCGAGCATCATTTACTGCCGCTGGTGGACAAGCTGCCGGTGCAGGCGATTCACATGGACATCACCGACGACAACGTGGTCTGGCAGCGTGACTCGCAACGCCAATGGCAGTTGCAGGGCGTGATCGATTTCGGCGACCTGATCCGTACCTGGCGCATCACCGATCTGTCGGTCACTTGCGCGGCGTTGCTGCATCACGCCGATGGCGATCCTTTCTATATTTTGCCGGCGGTCCAGGCGTATCACGCCGTCAATCCGCTCACCCATGAAGAACTGCGGGCGCTGTGGCCGCTGATCGTCGCGCGCGCGGCGGTGCTGGTGCTCAGTGGCGAGCAGCAAGTCAGCATCGATCCGGGCAATGATTACAGCCGCGACAACCTGAGCCACGAGTGGGAGATCTTCCGCGTGGCCACGTCGCTGCCGCTGGAATTGATGGAAGCGGCGATTCTGACGTCGGTCGGCCAGACACTGCCGAGCATTGGCAGCGAAGGTTTCGCGCCGTTGCTGCCGAGCCTGGTGGGGCGTGAATTTGCCTTGATCGATCTGGGTGTGCTGAGCCCGCATTTTGAGGCGGGCAACTGGGAGCAAGAGGGGGTTGATCAGCGTTTGCTGACTGAAGCTGCGGCGGCTCACGGATTGGCGGCCAGTCGTTATGGTCAATACCGGCTGTCCCGTACTCGTCCAGATAGCTCAGGCGAACCCGACACCTGCCCGTTGCACGTGGAGTTGCGAGTGCCAAACGGCACGGCGGTCGAATCGCCGTTTGCCGGCGTGGTCCATCAGCCGGCGGCGGGTGTGTTGCAACTGGACGGTCCGCAACTGAGCGTGCGGTTGTGGGGCGTGACGCCGTCGCTGCACACCGGCGCGGCGCTGGTCAAAGGTCAGGTGCTGGGTGCGGTCAGCGGGCCGTTGATTGTGCAGTTGTGCCGAGGCGCTTCGTTCGATGCGCCGTTGTTTTGCACGCCGTCTCGCGCACCGGCCTGGCAAGCGTTGTGCCCGTCACCGGCGGCGCTGCTGGGGCTGGCTTGCGATGCTGAAGCCGAGCTCGATTCGCAGACGTTGCTGGCGCGCCGTGACGCCAGTTTCGCGCGCACGCAGAAGCATTATTACGTCGACCCGCCGCGCATCGAGCGTGGCTGGCGCAATCACCTGATCGACATGCAGGGCCGCTCCTACCTCGACATGCTCAACAACGTCGCGGTGCTGGGCCACGGTCATCCGCGCATGGCGGCGGTCGCCAGCCGTCAGTGGTCGTTGCTCAATACCAACTCGCGCTTCAACTACGCGGCGGTGGCCGAGTTTTCCGAGCGCCTGCTGAAGCTGTCGCCGGAGGGCATGGACCGGGTGTTCCTGGTCAACAGCGGCAGCGAGGCCAATGACTTGGCGATCCGTCTGGCATGGGCCTACAGCGGCGGTCGCGACATGCTCAGCGTGCTGGAGGCTTATCACGGCTGGACAGTGGGCGCGGACGCGGTTTCGACCTCGATTGCCGACAACCCGCAAGCCTTGAGCAGCCGTCCCGATTGGGTGCATCCGGTGATCGCGCCGAATACCTATCGCGGCGAATTCCGTGGCCCAGGCAGCGCGCCGGACTACGTGCGCAGCGTCGAACACAACCTGGCGAAAATCGCTGAGCAGAAACGCCAGTTGGCCGGTTTCATCTGCGAACCGGTGTACGGCAATGCCGGCGGGATATCGCTGCCGCCGGGTTATCTGAAACAGGTCTATGCGTTGGTTCGCGCCCAAGGCGGTGTGTGCATCGCCGATGAAGTGCAGGTCGGCTACGGGCGCATGGGGCACTTCTTCTGGGGCTTCGAGGAGCAAGGCGTGGTGCCGGACATCATCACGATGGCCAAAGGCATGGGCAACGGCCAGCCGTTGGGCGCGGTCATCACCCGCCGGGAAATCGCCGAGGCGCTGGAGGCCGAGGGTTACTTCTTCTCGTCGGCCGGCGGCAGCCCAGTCAGTTGCCAGGTCGGCATGGCGGTGCTGGACGTGATGGAGGAAGAAAAGCTCTGGGAAAACGCTCAGGTGGTGGGCGGGTATTTCAAGGAGCGGCTTGAAGCGCTGATCGATATTCATCCGTTGGTGGGCGCGGTGCATGGTTCCGGCTTCTATCTGGGTGTCGAGCTGATCCGCAACCGCGAGACCCTGGAACCGGCGACCGAAGAAACCACGGCGCTGTGTGACCGGTTGCGGGAGTTGGGGATTTTCATGCAGCCGACAGGGGATTATCTGAACGTACTGAAGATCAAACCGCCGATGGTGACGTCGCGCCGGAGTGTGGATTTCTTTGTCGACATGCTTTCGAAGGTGTTGGATGAAGGGTTGTAAGGCTTGATATCGCCTTCGCGGGCAAGCCTCGCTCCTACAGAATTTGCGCGATTTCAAATTGGCGCATGGCCTGTAGGAGCGAGGCTTGCCC
>NZ_JASCOM010000213.1:0-10092 GCF_029959925.1 Pseudomonas sp. PS02303 | reverse complement strand
GGCAAGCCTCGCTCCTACAGGGCATGGAAAACCCTGTAGTAGCGAGGCTTGCCCGCGAAAGCGGTAGAAAAGTCACCGCTGGACCAAAGCTCTACGCAAATAGCTTCAGCACATTATTCATCGCGTCATCCGCAAACCCCTGCACGAAATCCTTGAACGCCGGCAACGCCTCGGCACCTCCCTGCGCCGGTTCGGCAATGATGGTCCAGGTCGCCCGTGACGTGTCCGCACCCAGCGGTTCAACACTCATTGCCGCCCACAAATTGGCCACGCCCAGTGTGTTGTAAATGGTCGTCCACGTGATGTTCAACGCCTGGTCATCCCGGGAGTTGAGTTGCTCGACCACCAGGTTGCCGTCCTTGAAAAATTTCTTGCGCAGCGACGACACGCCTTCGCCCGTCATCTCGATGTGCGACAGCGCCGGAATGAACTGATCGAAGCCGGCAAAGTTGCCGACCACCGCCCAGACCTGCGCGGCATCCGCCGGCACCTCCACCGAGGACACGACATGGCAGCCTTGCGGGTTTTTGATCAGGGTATCGGGTTGCAGATTGTTCATGGTCTTGCTCCATTGGGTTTGAATGAATCAGATGAAATTGATTTCTTTGAGGTAGTCGCAACCGCGACGCAGCAGTGCGGGTGATTTTTCCGGGTAGTGCGCGCCCATCTGCCGAACGCCGGCCTGGGCGTTGTCGTGGCCGATCATCGAGATGTCGCCGATGTCTTCCTCGAAGCCGTTGAGGTAGAAACCGAGTACGCCGAACAGCGCGTTGTCGCTGTCGACCCGACCCAGTTGCTGTTGCCAGTCGGCGACGCTGACCATGGAGAACTCCCGGCCCGCCTCACGGAATGACGCGACGTAATCGTCCCAACTCAGGGGCTCGGGGTTGTGCAGGTTAAACACCGCTTTTTCAGATGAATAACGGCTGGCATGGAAGCCAATGAAGCGAGCGAGAAAGTCCACCGGCATCAGGTCGAAATTCAGCGAAAACTCCGGCACCTGGCCGAGCTGGATCGAGCCCTTGAGCATCAGCATCAAGCGGTTTTTGTGCGGCTGACAGACGCCGGAGAGGCTGTTGAAGCTGATGTTGCCGGGGCGATAAAGATTGACCCGCACCCCACGTTCACGCGCTCGTTCGAGGATCCGTTCGCCGACCCACTTGGACAGGTTGTAGCCGTTCTTGATGTAGATCGGCGGCGTCTGCGCTGCGGGTAATTCCAGCACTCGGCCATCGTCGGCAATCGTGCTGGACGCCGACAGCGTGGAGACAAAATTGAAGATCTTCTTGCTGCGCCCCTCGCACAGCCGCAGGCATTCGAAAATCGGCTCGACGTTGTCCCGCGCCAGCGACTCGTAATCGAGCACGTGATTGACGTTGGCGGCGTTGTGCACCAGCGCGCCGAACTCTCGATCGAGGCGCTCGTAAACGTGCGCATCAAGCCCCAACGCCGGGCGAGTGATGTCTGCCGCGTAAACCTGCACCCGACTCAGGTCCAGGTGCTCCAGTCGGTTTTCCCGCAACGCATGAGCGAAGCGCTCAGCCGCCGATTGCCCACCGCCATCGCGCACCAGGCAGGCCACTTCAGTGACGCCCCACGCCAGCAACGCTTCGACGATGTGCACACCGACAAAACTGTTTGCGCCGGTGACGATCACCTTGTGCACATCGCCCATGCGGCTGATGGGCAGTGGCTGAATATCCAGCTCGCGGAAGGCATCCGCCAGTGCTTGCGCGCTCAGGACTTCCTCGGTGCCGGAGCCGCGCACCAATGTCGCCAGCTTCGCAATAGTCGGCAATTCAATGAAGCGATTGATCGAGATGCTGCGGCCGAATTCTTCACGCAATCGCAGCAACATCCGTGACAACAGAATCGAGTGGCCGCCCAGATTGAAGAAACTTTCGTCGGTCGAAATATCGCTGGCCGGCAACTCCAGCAGCTCAGCCCAGATCTCCAGCAACAGCGCTTCATCGGCGCTGGCGGGCAAGCGCCGTGTCGTGTTTTCGGCAACATTCACCGGCATCGCCAGCAGCGCTATACGGTCGACTTTGCCGTTACTGGCGAACGGCATGCTCGGCAGTTCAGTCCAGGCGATGGGTTGCATGTAGTCCGGCAAAAACTGCATCGCATGAGTCTTCAAGGCTTCGCGCGCGGCGCCCGTTTGGTTCTCCTGAGGTTGTGCGAGGAACGCCAGAATCCGCCGTTGGCTGTCGATGACCACCGCCACCTGGCGGTACAACTGACTGTCGCGCAGGCAGCGTTCGATCTCTTCCGGCTCGACGCGAAAGCCGCGGATTTTCACCTGATTGTCCCGCCGTCCACACAGCTCGATACCGTCGCCGGTCCATTTCGCCATATCGCCGGTACGGTAGGCGCGCAGGCGCTGGCCGTCTGGCAAGTTCATGTCCAGGTAACGTTCGGCAGTCTGCTGCGGGTTGTTCAGATAACCCAGGCACACCCCCGGCCCGACAATGTACAACTCACCGACGACCTGCTCGGCCACCGGCTGAAAAGCCTCATCGAGAATCAGCACCTGGCTGTTGGCAATCGGCGACCCGAGGGTGCGGTTGCTGTCGCCAGCGCGCAGTTGGCGCGCGGTAATCAGCACCGTGGCTTCGGTCGGGCCATAGAGGTTGTAGAGATTGCCCTGACGGGTGAGCTGCTCGATAACGTAGGGTTCGCAGACATCGCCGCCGGTCATTACATGATCCAGGACCTGCAGCTGATCCAGCGGCAGAATGCTCAACAGTGCTGGCGGTAAAAATGCATGGCTGAGGCGTTGATGGCGAATCAGCTCGACCAGTTGCAACGGATCGCGACGCTGGTCGTCGTTCGGCACGATCAGTTCGGCGCCCTGAAGCAGGGTCGGGAAAATATCGATCAGCGACGAGTCGAAACTCAACGACGAAAACTGCAAGGCCCGACTGTGTTCGGTCAGCTGCACATAGTCGGCATACCACGCGGTGAAGTGCGCGAGGTTAGCCTGGCTGAGCAGCACGCCTTTGGGATGCCCGGTGGTGCCCGAGGTATAGAGCGCCATGCAGGGCGCGTCGAGAGCGGGGCGCTGGCGCATCAAGGGTTGACCGAGGGCGACGTCAGCGAAGTCGATGCGACTGATGTCCAGCCCCGGCATTTCATCGGCGAGGGGATGCTGGCCGTCATGCAGCAACAACACCGCTCCTGCATTCGAAAGGATGTACTGCTGACGCTGCAGTGGATGGCTCGGCTCCAGCGGCAAGTACACCGCGCCGCTGCCCAGAATCGCCAGGATCCCTGCATACAACGCACTGCATTTCGGCAGGCAGATCCCGACCACCAACGGGCCTTGATGCTGTGCGATCAACGGCAGCAAGCGTTGCTGGATCGCATGGCTCTGGGCGTGTAATTGCCGATAACTCAGCGATGTGCCGTCGATGTTCAGCGCAGGTCGTTCGGCGGACTCGATGAAGCGTTGTTGCAGACGCTCGATCATCGGGATCCGGGCGAGTTCTTGCAGCCACGGTTGAGCGGTGTTGTTGAGTTGATGAACGAACGCCAGGCGTTCTAAAAACAGCAGATTGTCCACCTGTTCAAAATGGGCTGCCGCAGCCGGTTCAGCGCAGAGAAAATACTCGGCGTCCCGGGAGAATCGGCTGACCAGCAGTGAGACGTGATCCACCAGTTCCTCCACCGCTCGCAGGCGCAAGGCCTGGCCGTTTCCGCTAGGTTCATCGGCAATCGGCACGCGCGTGAACAGCGTTGATCCTTGCATGCACAGCAGGTCAATCGGCGGTAGACCGGTGACGTTCGGCACGCCAATTCCCAGTTGCAGTGTCAGATGCGGCGCATCACTCGGGACTGAAAACGCCTGGCTGGCGTCGTCAATCAGCAGATCAAACGACGGCGCCTCCTCGAACACCTCGAGCCGCAGCAGCGAATGACCCTGTTGTTCAAGTTCCAGCGCCAGGTCGGTCAAGGCCTGGCTTTGCCCAATGAGCAGAATGTCGAGACGTCTCATGATGTTCTCCTCCTTAAACCAGGTAGTCGCTGAGGGTGTCTTGCACGCACGGCGAATCCAGCAGCGAACTGCTGCGGAAAAACCGCACGATGTTGGCGACCAGCGGGTGATGACGATTGATCGGGAAGGCCAGCCCCGAGATCTCGTTCTTGAGTGCCTGGCGTACCGCGTCGCTGATCTGCAAGGCTTCGATCAAGCGGAAATCGAAGGACTTCTGGATGTCGTTGGTCAGGTAATGGCCGATGAACACTGGCAGGATTTGCGCGATGAGCTGGCGGTCGTCTTCGCTCGCGGTGTGCCAGTAAATGCGCACCATCCGCGACCAGAACCCGGAATGGCGGCCCTCGTCGAGCAAGTGATCGGCCATCAGGCCCTTGATCGACTGCTTGACCGTTTCGTCCTTGGCGAACGCCGCGACATCGCCGGTTACGGTGTTCTCGGCGATGGCCACGCAGATCAGTTCTACCGCGCTGCGCAGATGCTCTGGTGCGAGGGCCACGGCCGCCGGGATCGCCCGACTCAGCTCGATTTCATCCGGCAGCTGGATTGGCGCAATGCCGGTCATGGCGACGGTCTGCTGCATGAAGTCCATGGCCACCAGCGCGTGGTAATCCTCGTCCACCACCACAGTCATGGCGTCATAGCGACAGGCAAACGGGAACGCCACGGCGAAGCGATTTTTGGCGATGCTGCGGGCGGTCTTGTCGACGATCTCGGTTTCGAAAATCACCACGTCGTTGATGAATTTGTAGAGCGTCTGCACCAGCGCGAAGTCCCGTTGTTCCGGGCATTCGCGCAGGAAGGTCTCGCTCAGCACCAACGGTTGGCGGCTCAACGGATAGATCAGCTTGCCGTCATTCTCCAGCACGCGCCGCGGGCGGGTGCGGATGGTCGCGCGACTTTCCCAGGCGTCGGCGAAGGATTGGTAGTCGGCGGCGTTCATGCGTTCACCTCCGCAACCGGTTCGCTCATGCTCAGGCGCAGGCCGTCCCACAATGCAATGCGACTTTCCACAGCGGCAATGGCGCTGGCGTAGACGTCTGCTTCGCGTTGCGGGTCGCCGTCGACCAGCCGGGCGAGGAGTTTTTCAGCGGCGGGGCCGTGGTCCTCGGAGTCGACTTCGATGTGCCGCTCCAGGTAGTAACGGAAGGTGGGCGCCTGCTCGATGCCGATGCCCCAGTCGTCGAGAATCCGTTGGAACATCTGCGGAATAACGCTCTCACGACCGTGCAAAAACGCTGCGGCAACGCTATGTCCCGGCGCATGCAGCGCGGTGTGCAAGGTGTGCCGTACAAACTGCGCAGCCGCCGGATCGACATCAACGCTTTGCAGCGCCACGTCGTAACTCACGCCTTCTTGTTGCAACGCCACGAAGCGTTCCACGGCCGCCGTGCTGGCACCGACTTCGCGCATCGCATCCAGGTACAACTCGAAATGACTGTAATGACCTTGGGCCGGGCGATCATCGGACTCTTCACCCAGCACAATCTCATTGATAAGACGCGCGGCCTGCGGATCTCGCGGCGGCAACCAGGGCAGTTGGACGCAGGTCAGTTCCTGTTGCAAGCGTTTGGTCAGCGACATGAAATCCCACACCGCAAAGACATGGGTTTCCATGAACCGTTGAAGTACCGACAGCGAATGTATTTCAGAAAAGATCGGGTGTGCACTAAGTTCTGCTTTCTTCTGGTTGAGTCGGTCTTTATTCGTTTTCATGAGCGAGCCTATAAGTGATCTGAAATGCCGTTAAGGGTGTTGTGATCAATAAGTGACGGTCGTCTAACGTTTTTGTTGGCGAGCGAATGCCTCAACTAAATTGATCTAATTAAGTGCGATACAGTCGTATGGGTGCCGTGTTTGCTGGTGGCGGAGAAAAACTAATACACGAATAAAGTATCGGGCAAGTTATTTTTATATTATTTGAAAGTTTAACTTTCTTGAGTGCGACAAGTTCTAATAAAACTATAAGTAGCAGTTTTATTTGGGCGTAGTTGCTCCTTTCGGCGAAGTATCGTCAAAATTCAAATGAAGAGTGAATGCCTCACTCAAAGCAACTTTCAAAGTTGTTCCGTTGAATGCTTCAAGGGGGTGGAAGTTGGCTGGGATTGACGCCGGTGCTTCCTTTCCCGTGACAAGACTCCTTCCGTAGGTTCTTGGTGCGAGGACTGTGCCGCCATGGCGGCGCGTCGCCCGTTCATTATTCGTTGGCAGCCCAAGAGTGAGCGTAAATCACGGCCGCCGCTATCGCCCGGCCGTCATCTTTGCTGGCGTATTGATGGAACCTGAGGGAGGCGAATCGAAGGCAGGCTTGGGGAGGGGGCGTGCGGTGGCTGAAGCGGGGATGTGTAAGTAGATTATTCACAGCAAGCGCGGCGCGCAGTTCGAACTGCGCGCCCAGGCTTGGCGCCGGGAGTTACCTGGGGGTTTTCTTGTTAAGCGCTTCGTGGCTGTTGAGGTAGCGCGTGATGACCTCGACACCGCGATTGAGGTGATGCTCGAGCAGCTTGACCGCACGCTCGACGTTGCGGTCTTCGACGGCCAGCAACAGCGCTCGGTGGTCTTCCTGGGACAACTCGCCCAAGCCCATGGCTTCCAGATTAAAGCGCAGAAAGCGCTCTTCTTCGTTCAACCCGTCCTCGACCAGCCGCAATAGCCGCTGGTTAGGGGCCTTGCAATAAAGCGCCATGTGGAAGAGCCGATTGAGGCGGCCGATTTCGCTGTAATCGTGCTCCATTTCCAGGTCGTCGATATGCTTGGCTGCCCGCTCGACGTCTTCCTTTTCCAACAAGGGAATCGACAAACGCAGCGCCTCGGATTCCAACAGAATCCGTAATGCATACGTTTCGACGGCATCGCCCTGGACCAGCGGTGCAACCACCGCGCCTTTATGGGCGATAACGTTCAGCAGCGCCTGGGCTTCAAGTTGGCGCAAGGCTTCACGCACCGGCATGCGGCTGACGCCGAACAGATCGGCCAAATCTTGCTGGCGCAACGCGGTGCCGCAGGGAATGCGCCCGTCTAGAATGGCCGATCGCAGGGTTTCTTCGATCACCGAGCGTGCCAAGTGAGCGGGAATCGGCCCGTTGACCTTGATACTGCTGAGGGGGTTGGGCTTCTGTGTCACAACTACGCACCCTGATTGGCTGAAATATTTGGATCCAAATGGACACTAGTGACTGCCATGCAGCTTGTCAAACGGACAAAAGACCGCAGCCCGCGACGTTTCATGTCACCTACCATTCAAAGTCTAGCGCGTTGCCAGTGATTGCACCGTGCCATTGTCTTTTAACGGGCTAACCTGCACCATCAACCGAATTTCACCTGCCTGACCTGGATGCCTCGCATTGGCGGTACGTTTCGCGATCCCTCGGACTTTGCGCTGGCTGTGCTGCGCGTTGCTGCTGGCTGGCGCCATGCTGGGCGGGCTGCATGCCGATTGGGATTTTTCGCTGATCAGCCGCAAGGCGCAGGCCTTGTATGGGCCATTGGGTGACGGGAAGCCGCGCATTGATGCCTGGCAGCATCTGCTGGCCACGCAGAAGCAGGCCAGCGAGCTGGAACAGCTCAATGTGGTCAACCAGTTTTTCAACAAGCAGGTGCGTTACGTTGAGGACATCGACCTTTGGCATGAGGTCGATTATTGGGAAACACCCATCGAAGCCCTGTGGAAGGGCGCCGGCGACTGCGAAGACTATGCGATCGCCAAGTACTTCAGCCTGCGCCATCTCGGCGTTTCCAGTGACAAGCTGCGCATTACCTACGTCAAGGCGTTGCGCCTGAACCGGGCGCACATGGTGCTGACTTACTATTCGAGCCCCGAGGCCATGCCGCTGGTGCTCGACAGCCTGATCGATGCAATAAAACCGGCCAGCCAACGAACCGACTTGCTGCCGGTCTACTCTTTCAATGCCGAAGGGTTGTGGTTGCCGGGCGCCAAGGGCAACAAAAAGGTCGGAGATACCAAACGCCTGTCTCGCTGGCAGGACGTGTTGAAGAAAATGCAGGCCGAAGGTTTTCCGGTCGAGACGACTAACTAGGAGCACGCGCTCAGATGTCTTTGTTCAAACAGCTGTTGATCGCTATCTGTCTGTTCCTGGTGGTCGCCTTCACCGGCAGCTTCATGGTCAGCCTGGAAAGCTCGCGGACCCAGTACGTCAACCAGTTGCGCTCCCACGCCCAGGACGCCGCGACGGCATTGGCGCTGTCCCTGACGCCGAACATCGACGACCCGGCGATGGTTGAGCTGCTGGTCAGTTCGATCTTCGACAGCGGCTATTACGCGAGCATCCGCGTGGTCGACCTCAAGACTGACCAGACCATCGTCGAGCGCAGCGGCATTCCAGCGGTGAACAACGTGCCGGACTGGTTCGTCAAAATGATCGGCCTGGAACCGGCCGGCGGCGATGCGCTGGTCAGCCGTGGCTGGGAACAGGCGGCGCGGGTCGAGGTGGTCAGCCATCCGATGTTCGCCTTGGCCAAGCTTTGGCAGAGCGCGTTGGGCAGCCTCGGCTGGTTGCTGATCTGCGGCGCGGTGAGCGCGGTATTGGGCGCGCTGTTGCTGCGTCGACAACTGAAGCCGCTGGATTACATGGTCAAGCAATCCCACGCCATTGCTCGCCGCGAATTCCTCAGCCTGCCGGAACTGCCGCGCACACCGGAACTGCGCCGAGTGGTGCAGGCCATGAATCAGATGGTCGAGAAGCTCAAGGCGCTGTTTCAGGAACAGGCCGAGCGCAGTGAAAAACTACGGGTCGAGTCCTACCAGGACAACCTCACGGGCCTGGCCAACCGTCGTTATTTCGAGATGCAGTTGAACGCCCGGGTGAGCAATCCGGAGCAGGCGAGTTCGGGTTATCTGCTGCTGTTGCGGGTCAAGGATCTGGCCGGATTGAACCAGCGTCTGGGCGGTCAGCGCACCGACCAATTATTGCAGGCCGTGGGCGAGCAACTGTCCCGCGAGTGCGCCAAGTACCCGGAAACACAGAACCTCGTCACCCGGATCCGTGGCGGTGAGTTTGCCGTGCTGGCGCCGGGGCTGGTGCGCGAAGAAGCGCTGCAACTGGCGCAGAATCTGGACAGCGCCTTGGCCAGCCTGCATGCGACCGGTGCCACGGATGTGGCCTCGGTCGCGTCGATCGGTCTGGCGCCGTTTGTTCATGGCGACTCGCCCCAAGCGGTGTTGGGTTTGGGCGACCAGGCGCTGGCTCAGGCTGAAGGCCAGGGCGAACAGAGCTGGGCATGCCTCGATCACAGCGCCTCGACCAGCGTCGGGGATGACCATCACGCCTGGCATACGTTGCTGGACCAGGCGCTGAATCAGCAGCGGTTTCAGTTGTATTTCCAACCGGTGGTGGCCAGCCAGGACACGCAAGTGGTGCTGCATTACAAGGTGCTGTCGCGGTTGATCGACGACGAGGGCCAGACCATTCCCGCTGGACGCTTCCTGCCGTGGCTGGAGCGCTTTGGCTGGACCGCGCGCCTGGATCGGCTGATGTTGGAGTTGGTGCTTGAGCAGATGGCCGAGCATGAAGAATCGCTGGCGCTGAACCTGTCTTCGGCGACGTTGGCCGATCCGCAGGCGCTGAATAAAGTCTTCGAGATTTTGCGTGCCCACTCTGATCTCGGACCGCGGCTGACCCTGGAAATCGGCGAGGAACAACTGCCCGAGCAAGCGATGCTGGAAGAACTGACACGGCGCCTGCGTGAGCTTGGGTTCTCGTTGAGCCTGCAACGGTTTGGCGGGCGCTTCAGCATGATCGGCAACCTGGCGCGGCTGGGGTTGGCGTACCTGAAGATCGACGGCAGTTACATCCGTGCGATTGATCAGGAAAGCGACAAGCGCCTGTTTATCGAAGCGATCCAGCGAGCGGCACATAGCATTGATCTGCCGTTGATTGCCGAGCGGGTGGAGACCGAAGGGGAGTTGTCGGTGATTCGGGAGATGGGGTTGTATGGGGTTCAGGGGCAGTTGTTTGGTGAGCCGAAGCCTTGGCAGTGAGGCTTTAGGATTTGGTCGTCTGGGAGTCCGTTTTCGCGGGCAAGCCTCGCTCCTACAAGGTCGTGCGTTGGCGTAAACCTGTAGGAGCGAGGCTTGT
>NZ_JASCOM010000212.1:0-10164 GCF_029959925.1 Pseudomonas sp. PS02303 | reverse complement strand
GCCCCGGGACGCTCCGCGTCCCTGCGATGTGACGCAGAGCGTCACTGGAGGCATTCCCACGCGGAGCGTGGGAACGATCACCACCGCATCCGCACACCCAGACTCCCGATCAACCCATTCAAATCATTTTCATCCACATCACTGCTGTAATCGGCGCTGACGTAGAAACTCACCGCGGGCGTGACTCTGGCTACCAGCCCCAACCCCACTTCGACCGTCGATGAGTTGCGGCTGCTGCTGATCTTGTCGACCTGATCGAGGGTCACGGTGTTGCCGGTGTACACGGTGTGCCACAAGTTGGTCCGCACATAGGGTTCGACCCCCAGGCCGTTGATGTCGTAACTACCTTTCAACCTTGCGCCGACCCGGCCGCTCCAGGACGTCAGGTCGCTGGACGATGCATTACTCGAACCGGCATAAGGCGTATCCAGCGTGATGCGCTGATTGATCAACTGCGCTTGCGGTTCGACTACCCAGTTTTCGCTTACCCCAATCGGAAATCCGCCTTCCACCGACAACGTCACCGCGCTGCCTTCGGTTGCTATCCGTGCGCCCTGGTCGTTACGGCTGAAACCGGCGACCCGTCCACCACTGGCCGACAGATCCACGTGCCAGCCTTGTGGCCCGGTCAGGCTCCAGTAGGCGCCGAGGCTCTGGCCTTGAAGGTTGAGGGTGTCGGTCTCGGGGGCGGCGAGGGCGCGACTGGTCAACAGGCCGTTGCTGTTGCCTTGTAACTGCGTCATCCCGCCGATCAGGCCGACCCGTTGGGTATGGCCGCTACCGCTTTGCAGGGTCAGGATCGCCGGGCCTTTGAATTCGGTGCTGCCAGGGCTGGAAAACCCCTGGGTCATTACATCGGTCTGTGCTTGTCGCGATGCCTGCCCGTACAACTGGTCCCAGGTCGAAGGCGCGGCATCTTCGATGGTCAGGCGAGAACTTCGTGTATCGGAGGCGGCGCTGAAATGGCCGGGGTAGGGGGCGGTGATGTGTATCGTGGGCAAGGTCATTGCCGGAACATCCTGGCGATACCAGGGGGCGGTTTCATCCTCTGCGTGCCCGGCTTGCACCTCCATGGACGAACACAGCAGCAGAGAACTCGAGACAGTGCAAAAAGTGATTTTGATCTCTTGTTGGGTGAATGAAGTTTTCATGGGGGTCTACCTTGCAATCGCATGCCGTATCTCGCTTTGGCGTCTCTCCTACCCCGAATGAGGGGCGACCGAATGGATTGAGGCAAGCCGCTGGCCGCCCGATTTCGCGGGTGTCTGGAGGTTTGCCCCTGGTGGATTTCCGGGGGTAGTAACGTGAAGCTAAGAAGACCCTTGACAATGCGTCAAGAAAATGGCCGATAGGCGGTAATGGAATTTTAGTGCTCGCAAGTGACTGATTTTTGCCGCGCATCTAAGTACTTGTTTGTTCGAAAAATCGTCAAAAAACCCTCGGGCCAGAGCCTTTGGATAGTGGGCTACCGGTCTGTCCGGGCGGGGTTCAGGGCCTGCTGGCCCGACGATGTCCATGTCTCGATTCTGTCAGTAATGCTGCGCTGAAATGAACGCAAGGGAATCGCTGTCCTCACACCGGTTTGTCTATCTGGCGAACAGGACTGGCCGCAACTAGGCTGAACATTCAGCCACAAGGTTTCGGGCGGCAGCCCGGCGCAGGGACAGGAGCAAAATCGATGAAAACCCAACCCAGTGTTTTCTGCCTGATGTTTACCCTGCTCCTTGCCCCAGGGGCTCGCGCCGAAGAGGTACCGGCGGCGGACGCCACCCCGATCATCAATCCGCAGGTGGTCGATAAGCTTATTGATATGGGCAACTACCTGCGCAGCCTGTCGAAGTTTCAGGTAGATGCCGAAGTGACCCTGGATACCGTCCTGGAGACCGGGCAGAAGATCAAGTCCGAGGCTTCCACTACCCTGAAAGTGCTGGGGCATGACCGAATGTACGCCCGGACAGAAGGCGATGTCCGAACGCGAGAGTTCTTCTATAACGGCAAGAAACTGACCCAGTACTCACCGTACCTCAAGTACTACACCACGGTGGATGCTCCGCCCAAGGTGTCCGAAACCCTGCACATGATCGAAAACCATTACGGGATCCAGATCCCCATGGAAGACTTGTTTCTGTTTGGCAGCGATCAGGCCCAGATCGATGCACTCAAGGAAGCCCTGTACGTGGGACCGTCGACGATCAAGGGCCAACTCTGTGATCACTTGGCCTTTCGGCAGGAGGGCGTCGACTGGCAATTGTGGATCACACGGTCCGAGAAGCCACTGCCGTGCAAACTGGTGATTACCACCACCGATGAGCAAAGCTTTCCGGAATACAGCGCGGTGTATCACTGGAACCTGAAGCCTGGCCTCCAGGAGTCGATGTTCACCTTCAAACCGGCCAAGGGTGATGTGGCGATTGCGCTGAAGAAAGCCGCTGAGCAGGGAGGGGAATGACATGAACCGGACGATGTCGTGGAGCCTGTTTGTATCGCTAGCCACTGCCGCAGTGCTGACTGTCGGCCTGATCGCCGAAGCGGATGCCCGGCCACGGGGTCAGGGGCAGGCAAGGGCGTCAGTCAACCGTGCGCCAGCCCCCAATGCCCAGCGGGCGCAGCGGATCAATACCCCGCCGCGCGCGAGCAACGTCAATGCGGGCAATCGGGTGAACTCAGGCAACCGGGTCAATGCCGGGAACACTGTCGGCAACCGTACCAACATCAACAACAGCACTCGTAACGTCAACATCAACAACAATCGCGACGTCGACATTGATGTCGACGGGCATGGCCGCTATGGCTACGACGATCACTATCATCCGATCGCCACGGCGGCGGCCGTGACCGCGACGGTCGCGGTGACAGCAGCGGTGGTTGGCTCGATCCTGACGCCGGCACAAATGCCCACCAGTTGCGTGCAGGTCATGCAATACAACACGGTGTACATGCAGTGCGGTTCGACCTGGTACCAGCCGCAGTATCAGGGCACCAATGTGACCTATGTTGTGGTCAACGCACCTTGATGCTTTGATTGCTCAGAGGTGCACTTCCACCGCCAACGGCAAGTGGTCCGACAGGTGCGTCCAGGGTTTATTGCCGAGAATTCGCGGGTTGTGGCTGCTGGCGTTGCGCAGGTAGACCCGGTCCAGGCGCAGCAGCGGAAAGCGCGCCGGGTAGGTTTTCGCCGGGCGGCCATTGTGGCGTTCGAAGGCTTCGTGCAGGTAATTGCGACGGGAGAGGGCGGCGTTGCCTTGCAACTGCCAGTCGTTGAAGTCGCCAGCGATGATTACCGGCGCATCGTCGGGCAGGGATTCAAGCAGTAGGCAGAGCAGTTGCAGCTGCAACTGGCGATGACTTTCCAGCAAGCTCAAGTGCACGCAGATCGCATGGACTTCAGCGTGCCCCGGCACGTCCAGTACGCAGTGCAGCAAGCCGCGGCGTTCGGGGCCGGTGATCGAGACATCGAGATTGCGGTGTTCGCGAATCGGGTATTTCGATAGCAGCGCGTTGCCATGATGGCCGTTGGGGTAAACGGCGTTGCGACCGTAGGCGAAATCGCTCCACATGCTGTCGGCCAGGAACTCGTATTGCGAGGTCTGCGGCCAGTCGTTGTAACGGGAGGAATGCCGATCGTGCTCGCCGACCACTTCCTGCAGGAATACAAGATCGGCCGACGTACTGCGCACCGCTTCTCGCAGCTCCGGAAGGATGAAACGCCGGTTGAGGGCGGTAAATCCTTTGTGGGTGTTGACCGTCAGCACCCTCAATCGATGAATCGCCGGGGGCGAGTCCAAGGGCACTGATTCAACGGCTCGCTGCTCGGAATCGCTGGTCACGTTCACTCCTCTGAATCTGGGCTGCTTATGCATGCGACTGATGCAGCGGCGGGCAGTTCAGTTTGAGCGACACCCATTCCATGTGGGAGCGAGCCTGCTCGCGATCGCGGAGTGACATCCAGCATGGATGTCGACTGACCCAACGATATCGCGAGCAGGCTCGCTCCCGCAGGGATTGGGTTGGATGGGGTATTGGGTCAGACAAAGACAACTTCATAGGGCAAACGCATGCGCTCCAATATCACCCGGGGCAGCAGTGGCGCGATGCCGATGGCCGGTTCGCCGTCGAGCTGGCTGGCGTAGGCGTGGGTGGCGTGGCTTTTGCGCGCGACGGTCCAGGTGTCGAGGCGTACTTTGCGCGCACGATGCCAGGGAAAGAGTCCTTGATCTCGGGTCGGCCAGTGCCAGGCCCAGACCGGCAGTTCGTTGATCGTCGCGCCGACCATGCTCGCCGCATTGGCGCTGGCGCGGCCGACGGCGTCATGATCGCAGGTGCCGTCTTCGCGCCAGGTAGTGAACACCACATCGCCGGGGCGCAAATAACGGGCGATGAATTGGGTCAATTGGGTTTCATGCTTGGCCAGGGCGTTGTCGGTAAAGCCGCCGCGAATCCACTTCAGGCTGTGCATCGGTAAACCGAGCCGGCGCAAGGCTTCGACGCTTTCCTGGCCGCGAAACACACTCAGGCGTTTCTCTGACCACTGTTGCGAGCCCGGATGGCTGGCGCTGCCATCGGTGATCGAGATCAATTGCAGGGGATGACCCAACGAGGATAGGAGCTGAAGCAAGCCTCCACACATGACCACTTCATCGCCAGGATGCGGCGCAATGACCACGGCACGCGCGCCAGTGGGGACCAGGGTCTCGGTGTTGATGACGGGGATGTTGTCCAGTTGGCGGGCGCTGTTCCAGACCTGTCCCGGCAAGCTGCTTTCGATGAGGGAAACGGGT
This sequence comes from Pseudomonas sp. PS02303, assembly GCF_029959925.1. Lineage (NCBI taxonomy): Bacteria > Pseudomonadati > Pseudomonadota > Gammaproteobacteria > Pseudomonadales > Pseudomonadaceae > Pseudomonas > Pseudomonas sp. PS02303. The sequence continues at coordinate 5,386 of NZ_JASCOM010000212.1, read as the reverse complement.
TTCATCGGGCTACGTCCTTGTTCTGTTTGAGAGCAATGTGCAGCGCTCCATACCCTGGATTGCCGCGAGGAGAGTATTGCTCAAGTCTCGCTATTCGTCGCGTGGTGCTGGCATCTGAGACGGTATTTTTTAACCAGGCTGTACCAGGTCTCGCAAATAATCGCCGAAACCACCGCGTGCGCGACTGTCCAGCCGAGCACTGGTCAGCACTTGCGGGCGATGGCTCCAGGCTATGTTTGCGCCACAGCGTTCGAGTTGTCGCACCAGTTGCACATCTTCGTCACAGGCCAGCGGTTCGAAACCGCCGGCGCGCTGATAGGCGTCAGCACTGATGCCCAGATTGGCTCCATGAATGTGCCGATGACCTTCGCGGGCCTGATAGTGCTGGTGATAGCGAATCTGAGCCGACTCATCGAATGCCTCGTGCCACGCCTCCACCGTGACCGTGCCGCACACCGCATCGACGTCGAGGGCCAGTTGCGCCACCAGCCAATCGTGCGCCACACGGCTGTCGGCATCGGAACAGGAAATCCAGCGAGCCCCGCGCTCCAGCAGAAACCGTGCGCCGGCGGCGCGAGCCTGACCGACGTTGCGTGCCTCGATCGCCAGACTGTGCACCGGATAGGCGCTGACGATCTCCGAGGACCGGTCGGTGCAACTGTCGAGCACCACCAATACCTCGACGGTTTCACCGCCCAGCCGCTCGTGTTGCGCGGCGAGCAGGGCCGCCTCAAGGCAGTCTTCGAGCAAGTCTTCTTCGTTATGCGCGGGGATCAGAATGCCGATCATCGCAAGCCCTCCAGAGCCGCCACGGAGCGTGGTTCACGACTCCAGAGTTCCAGTAGAAAATCCGCTTCCTGATGCAGGGCCAGTCGCGGCAAATGCAAATGTTCGTGTAGCAAGTCATGGACTTGCCGGGCGTTCAACGGACAGCCGTCGATGGGCGGGCGCCAGTGGCAGGCCAGCAGTTGGCCGTCGGCGGTCAGCGATTGTGCGGCCTGTTCGATCAGGCGTTTCAGATCATCGGCGTCGAGGTAGTAGCCGATCTCGCTGAGCACGATCAGGTCGAATTTCTCGTCCGGCCAATCGGCAGGCAAGCGGCTGTGGCGGACTTCGGCGTGGTCGAACGGGCCGAGTCGGGTGCGAGCCAGCGTCACGGCTGCGGCGGCGGTGTCGCAACACAGCAGACGATCGCAGCGGCTGGCCAGCTCAAAGCTCAACTCGCCGTTGGCGCAGCCGGGCTCAAAGATCGCCCGGTAGTGAGGGCGGGGCAGTGCGGCGAGGGTGATTGCGCGTTTGCGCTGTTCATACCAGCGCTGACGGAACGACCAGGGATCATCGTTGCCGGCAAACAGACCGTCGAAATAGCGGTCGTCGACGCTCATACAAACACCACTTCGAACGGTTGCAGCAGCCGTTCCAGCACATAGGGCGCCAGCACGGGCGGCAAGCCGATGTGCGGGTCACCCTCCAACTGGCTGGCAAAGGCGTGGATCGCGTGGCGTTTGCGCGCGACCAGGTGCGGGGCCAGGAGAATTTTTCGCGCCCGGTGCCACGGCACGAAACTGTCTTCAGGTGTCGCCCAGTGCCAGGTCCACACGGGCAATTCATAGACGGTCGCACCCGCTCGTCTTGCCGCTGTGGCGCTGGCCCGGCCCACGGCTTCGTGGTCGCAATGGCCGTCCTCGCGCCACGTGGTGAACACCACATCGTTGGGGTGCAAGTGACGTTCGATGAACTCGCTCAGCTCGCTTTCTCGATCAGCGACCTGGCTGTCTTTGAATCCACCGCGCAGCCATTTCAGGCTGTGCAGGGGCACACCGAGACGTCGCAAGGCTTCGACCGATTCCTGTGGCCGCACCGCGCTCAGGCGCTCCACCGGCCAGCGCTCGGAGCCGGGATGGCTGGCGCTGCCATCGGTGACCGAGATCAGTTGCAAGGGTCGACCGGCGGCGGCGAGCAATTGCAGGAAACCGCCGCAGCCCAGCACTTCGTCATCCGGGTGCGGAGCGATGATCACTGCGCGGGCACCTTCCGGCACCAGGCTCAGGATATCGATCACCGGTAACTGCGCCAGGTGGCTGGAGGTCTGCCACCGATGAAGCGGCGTGCCCTGGCCGACGATAGGATTGGTTTTCATAACGTCCATGTTCCGGTAATGACGGTTTGGCCGAGGGCGGCGAGGTCCCGTTCGGCGTGGCTTTGGCGCAGGAACACCGGCAGGTCGGCGATCAATCGGGCGAACTGCCGATCCCTACAGTAGGGACCCGCGCCGAGGGCGTGGCCGACATGCAACATGACCTGTTCGGCGGTGTGTTCCACCACCGCCCGGGCGCGCCGGGCCAGCAATTCGGCGTCGTCCAGCGGGGCGGCGTCGATCATCAGCGCGCTGACCCGCAAGACCTCGGCGGCGGCATGCAGCGCACTGTCGACGGCGCCAAGGTGGGCCAGGGCGTGGGGTTCTTCATGGTGCGCGCAATGGCTGCGCAGGCGTTCGGCAATGCTTTGCGCCGCGCCATACCAGCAGGCGGCAATGCCGATGCCGCCCTGCCAAAAACCGGGCCGATTCAGGTAATCGCCAGGCGAACCGATGGCTTGGCCCTCGGCGCCTTCGAACAGCACTTCGACGCTGCCGGAGGCGCCCATGCCGACCGCTTGCCAGCCTTGATCGGTCACGGTCACGCCGGGTTGATCCAGCGCCACCGCGACCAATTGCTGGCAGTCCTGTTGATCCCAGGCCGTGAGCAGCGCATGACTCAACACCGCCGCGCCCGAGCACCAGGCCTTGCGCCCGTTCAACTCGACCATGTGTCCCTGCGGACGGACGCGCACCCGGGCGTTTGGCGGTTCAGCGGCCCACATGCCCCAGGTGCTGCCCGGTGTCGGCGAGCCACCCAACTGCTGGATGATTGCCAGCGCATCGGTATGGCCTTCGTACAACTTGCATAACCCGAGGTCATGCCCGCCGACCTCGGCCAACCGCTGGAATCGCTCCAGCGTCTGGCCACTGCCGGGCAGCGGAAGCTGATCAAGCCCAGCCTCCACCATCGCCCGCAGGCACCGGCCTAGCGCCTGAGTATCGGCGTAGTCCGGTGGCTGGCGAGTGAGAAACGCTTGAAGGTCCATTTCACTCTTCTTCCTCATGCTGCAATTCGAACAGCAGCAGCGAACGACCGGTGACGGAGTACTCGTGCCCGAACTCGAAGCGTTCCTGTCCACGAATCGACGGTTGATTGGTGTCGACCATGCACGTCCAGTGATAGCCGTCCGGCACTTCCGGCAAGGTGAAGTTGACGATGTCGTGGTGCGCATTGACCACCAGCAACAGGGTTGCGTTACCGCCCTTGCGGCGGATACCGGTTTCCTGGGCGCGGCCGTCCATCAACATGCCGAGGCAGCGGCCGTGCGGTTCTTCCCACTGCTCGATGGACATTTCACTGCCATCCGGGGCGAGCCAGGTCACGTCCTTGACGCCGATGTCCTCGTTGTAATTGCCCACCAGGAAGCGTCCGCGACGCAGGATCGGATAGGCCAGGCGCAACTTGATCAGACGCTTGACGAACTTGAGCAGGGCCTTGCCGTCTTCGCTCAGGTCCCAATTGACCCAGCCGATGTCGCTGTCCTGGCAATAGGCGTTGTTGTTGCCTTCCTGGGTCCGGGCGAACTCGTCGCCGGCCACCAGCATCGGGGTGCCTTGGGACAGCAGCAGCGTGGCGAAGAAATTGCGCATTTGCCGCTGACGCAGTTCATTGATTTCCGGATCGTCAGTCGGGCCTTCGACGCCGTGGTTCCAGGACAGGTTGTTATTGCTGCCGTCCTGATTGTTCTCGTCGTTGGCTTCGTTGTGCTTGTCGTTGTACGACACCAGGTCATTGAGGGTGAAACCGTCATGGGCGGTGATGAAGTTCAACGAGGCATAGGGCCGTCGGCCGCGCTGATTGAACATCTCGCCGGACGCCGTCATGCGGCTGGCGAAGTCGGCCAGTTGGCCGTCATCGCCTTTCCAGAACGCGCGCACGGTGTCGCGGAACTTGTCGTTCCACTCGACCCAGCCCGGTGGAAAACCGCCGACCTGATAACCGCCGGGGCCGCAATCCCAAGGCTCGGCGATCATCTTCACCTGGCGCAGCACCGGGTCCTGGCGGCAGGCCACAAGGAAGCTGTGACGTTCGTCGAAGCCTTCGTGGTAGCGGCCGAGAATGGTCGCCAGGTCGAAGCGGAAACCGTCCACGTGCATTTCCGTGGCCCAATAGCGCAGGGAGTCGGTGACCATTTGCAGCACGCAAGGGTGACTCAAATCGAGGGTGTTGCCGGTGCCGGAATCGTTGATGTAGTAACGCTTGTCATCAGGCATCAAGCGGTAATACGAGGCGTTGTCGATGCCGCGCATGGACAGGGTAGGGCCTTGCTCGTTGCCCTCGGCGGTGTGGTTGTAGACCACATCGAGGATCACTTCCAGATTGGCTTCGTGCAGGTGCGCGACCATCTCCTTGAACTCGGCGATTTTGCCGCTGGCCAGGTAACGCGGATCCGGGGCAAAGAAGGCGATGCTGTTGTAGCCCCAGTAATTGGTCATGCCTTTGTGCAGCAGGTGCTGGTCGTTCACGAAAGCGTGGATCGGCAGCAACTCCACCGACGACACCCCGAGCTTGCGAATGTGTTCCAGCACGTCATCGACCATCAACCCGGCGAAGGTGCCACGCACGTTCTCGGGGACCGAAGGGTGGCGCATGCTGATGCCGCGCACATGGGTTTCATAAATGATCGTCTTGTCCCACGGCACGCTGACGCGATGGTCGTTGCCCCAGGTGTGAGCAGGGTCGATCACCTTGCACTTGGGGACAAACGGTGCGCTGTCGCGTTCATCGAAACTCAAATCGGCGTCAGGATGCCCGATGGTGTAGCCGAACAACGCTTCGGACCATTTCAGCTGGCCGACCAGTTGTTTTGCATAGGGGTCGATCAGCAATTTGTTGTGGTTGAAACGATGACCGTTGGCCGGGTCGTAGGGGCCATAGACACGGTAGCCGTAAATCAGCCCTGGGTGGGCGTCGGGCAAGTAGCCGTGGTAGATCTCGTCGGTGTATTCCGGCAGTTCGATACGTTCGAGTTCGACCTCGCCGGCATCGTCGAAGATGCACAGTTCGACTTTGGTGGCGTTGGCGGAAAACAAGGCAAAGTTGACCCCCAGACCATCCCAGGTCGCACCCAGCGGGAAGGGCAAGCCTTCACGGATTCGCGAGGCCTCGGCGTGAGGTTCTGGCGCGGCTTTCTTTGGATTGGACATAGATGCTCCTGCAAAAAGGGGATTCTTTGTAGGAGCGAGGCTTGCCCGCGAAGGCGGTGTTTCAGTCACAGTTGAATCGACTGACATGCCGCCTTCGCG